>DATCBX010000071.1:0-7126 GCA_036511635.1 Acidimicrobiales bacterium
TCGGCGTGACGGTGCTCGCGCTCGTCGCGGCCGCGTACGCCACGTTCCTCGTTCGCCGTTCTCGCCGCTCCGTCGTGAACGCAACGAACGTGAACGACGTATGGGGCGGGCCCGAACCTGCTGAGCCTCTTGAAGTGAAGACGGTCGTCGCGGCCTAGGTCGAGACGAATTTAAGATCATGACTTCAACACCCCTTATCGATTGGTCGCTCCTAGGCCACGTGGTGCTGGTATCGCTTTTGGTAGGCGTCGGTATCGTCGCCGTATTCTCGATGGGCCTCGTTGGTCTTTCGTTCGCTCGAAAAGCTCAGATAAGTCGCGGCGTTAGGACACTAAGCCTGGGACTCTCCGTCGTAATGACGGGCCTCCTCATAGGAGCTTTGTGGTGGGGCTTCGTTCTCATCACGACAAAGTCGTAGCGACTGCTCGTCGCGACGACTTCTGCGTAAGTTAATTACTAGGCGAGTGCTTCTTCGCGCGCGACTTCAGCGTGCGTAAAGAGAATGGTCAGTGCGAAACTCAAGACCAACGCGACGAGAACGCCGAGATTGGCGTACGCCCACGCGCCACTCTTACCCCCTAGGCCGAACGGGCCGAGAAGGTAGCCCTGCCACGTCAGCCAGGACGCCAAAGAGTTCGTAACGAGGCCGAGCCCCAAGAAACTCGACAAAATTGTGATCGCTATGGGAATGAGACGTACGTCGCCGTAGCGACCAGTGGGTTGAAAGAGTTCATCCTCCGCGTAGTTCTTGCGACGCATCACCAAATCACCCAAAAATACGCCACACCACGCGGCGATCAACACGCCTACGGTAATCAAAAAACCTTCGAACTGACCGAGGAAATTCTGCTTCGCAAAGACGATGTAGATCGTCCCGAGCACCATGATCGCGCCGTCAACGCCGGCCGCGAGGTAGCGAGGAATCCTAAGTCCCGCCGATAGAAGTGCCAGACCCGAGGAGTAGATGTCCAGAACGGAACCTCCGACGAGGCCCAAGATGGCCACGATCACGAATGGCACGAGAAACCAGGTCGGCAGCAAGTTCGCGAGGGCTCCGATAGGGTCACCGGCCACCGCCCCCGACAGCGACTTTGAAGATCCCGCCAACAACAGTCCAAAGGCAACCAGTATTACGGGCGCGATTGAGCCGCCCAGCGTTGTCCACCACACCACGCCACGCGACGAAGAGCTGCGCGGCAGGTACCGCGAATAGTCGGCGGCCACGTTGACCCAACCAAGTCCAAAGCCCGTCATGACGAAGACCAACGCGCCAATCGTTGCTTGAAAAGAACCACTGTGCAGATGGCTGACGGTGTGCCAGTTGACGTGGCTAATGGTGAGTGCGATAAAGACGATCGTTAAAACGCCGGTTACTACCGTGATGAAGGTCTGCATTCGCATGATGAGATCAAAGCCCATCACGCCCCCAACGATTGTCAGAGCAGCAACAACGACAATCGCGAGGACTTTGACGCCATCACCGCCGCCCCAGCCAAGGCGAGTGAAGACCGTTGAGGTCGCAAGGACCGCGATGACGGTAAGCGCCGTCTCCCAACCCACGCAGAGCAACCATGAAATAGCCGAAGGCAGTCGACTACCTCGCACGCCGTAGGCGGCGCGGCTGAGGACCATTGTGGGTACCGAGCCGCGTTTGCCCGCGGTTGAAATGATGCCGCAGAGCCAAAAACTGACAATGACGCCGATCGTGCTGACGATGAGCGCCTGGACGAATGAAATTCCGTCATCGAGTACGAAGGCGCCGTAACTAAGGGCGAGAACGGAGACGTTAGAGCCGAACCACGGCCAGAACAACGATCGAGGCTGACCTTTTCGCTCGATTTCGGTGATGACGTTAATACCGTTCTCTTCGATCCGCATGGCACTGGAGCCACCAGTTCCTGCGCGTTCAGCTACTTCGTCGCTCACGGGGCCTCCTCGCGACAACTACTTGCGTCGCTGGCAATGATTGTACGCAGTCGTCAAGGGTTCATTACCTTTCTGACGACCCAAACTCGTTAGAAGTTTCACGACCTGCTCAGTAGGGTGTTGGACAATGAACGACGCGACTCGGCTCTTCTGCCTCGACTCAGTTTTGATTGACGTCATGCTGAAAGTTGACTCGTTGCCTGAACGAGCCGGCGACGCGCTCGCGCACGAACAACTCATCACGACTGGTGGCGGCTTCAACGCCATGAGTGCGGCCGCTCGTCACGACCTCCTTGTTGTCTACGCGGGACGACTCGGTGTTGGTCCCTTCGCCACTATGGCCTCACTCTCTCTCGAGGACGACGCAATCGCTTGTCCCATTGATCGAAATGAATCAATGGACACTGGAATCTGTGTGGTGCTGCTCGAGCCCGATGGTGAACGCTCGTTCGTTACCTCACCGGGCGCTGAAGCGACGCTTCGAGCGATGGATCTTGAGATGCTGGGCGTTCGAGACGGGGACTTCGTCTTGGTGTCTGGCTACAACGTGATGTATCCGATTTTGGCCGATCTGGTTCTTGGTTGGTTGTCGCAACTGCCGAGCGGAGTCACCATTGTCTTTGATCCCGCGACGCGAATGGTTGACATACCAAAAGAGAATCTCGCGACGATGTTAGATATCTCGACCTGGCTTGTTTGCAACTCGAGCGAGAGTTCGACACTTACTGGCAATGACGACGTCGTTGAAAGTGCGACCACACTCGCAGCCTCGAGAGACGCACTGAATGTACTAGTTCGAAATGGCGCCAAGGGATGCGTGGTGGCGCTCAGTCACGCGGACGCGGTCGTCGTTGAAGGATTCTCAACGACCGTCGTGGACACCACGGGCGCGGGCGACGTACACAACGGCGTCTTCATCGCCGAACTTGTGAGCGGACATGACGTGCTTGCGGCCGCTCGTTGGGCAAACGCCGCCGCCGCGATGGCGATTAGCAAACTCGGTGGGGCGACGAGTCCATCACGCGGCGAGGTCGCCGCGTGGATTGCTCAGACAAAACATTGATACCTCGCTGGTTCGCTAGCGTCTACGTCGAGGGGGATCGATGCAGGGATATGAGCCGTTCGAAGGAACCATTGGACGGACGCTCGCCGACTCGGTGCCGTGGTGGCCAACCCCAGCACATCCAAAGGAGAACGCACCCAACGTTGTCGTGATACTCATTGATGACTTGGGCTTCTCACACTTTGGGTGTTTCGGCTCTGACCTGGTGACGCCAAATATCGACGCGCTGGCTGTCAATGGTCTTCGCTATTCGAACTTTCACGTCACGCCACTGTGTTCTCCGACGCGAGCGGCCCTGTTGACGGGTCGCAATCACCACAGCGTGGGCATGCGAGGGATCTCGAACTGGAGCTCGGGCTTTCCGAGCATGCGTGGTCACGTGTCACATCACGCAGCCACCATGGCCGAGGTTCTTCGTGAGAGTGGCTACACAACGTTCGCGATTGGCAAATGGCATCTCGTGTCGATGGAGAACTCGTCGTCAGCGGGACCCTTTGATCAGTGGCCACTGCAACGTGGCTTCGATCGTTACTACGGATTCTTAGACGGTGAGACCGATCAGTTCGCGCCCGATCTGGTCTACGACAATCATCGAGTCGACGCTCCTCGCACGATTGAAGAGGGCTATCACGTCAGTGAAGACTTGGTAGATAAGGCTATTGAGTTCGTGCACGACACCAAGTCGATTCGTCCGGATCGACCTTTCTTTACGTACTTCGCGTTTGGCGCGACCCACGCACCGCATCAAGCACCGGCGTCGTACTTGGCAAAGCACCGAGGTCGTTACGACGAAGGGTGGGACATCGCGCGAGCACGATGGTTCGCTCGTCAACAAGAACTTGGTCTGCTCGCGCCAACGACTGAGTTGGCGCCGCGTAACGAAGGTGTCGAAGCCTGGGACTCGTTGCCAGAGAACCATCAACGACTCGCCAGCCGACTCCAGGAGGCCTACGCGGCCTTTCTTGAACACACCGACGCCCAGATCGGCCGCTTTATGGACGAACTCCAGGCCATGGGCGAACTCGACAACACACTGGTCCTACTCATGAGCGACAATGGCGCCAGCCAAGAGGGTGGACCTTTTGGGATCTTGCACGAGATGAAGTACTTCAACTTCATCTTGGAAAGTCCTGACGAAGCCGTCGAGCGACTCGATGACATTGGCGGACCCCACAGCCACTCGAACTACCCCTGGGGCTGGGCCCAAGCGGGCAACACGCCCTTTAAGTGGTACAAACAGAACACCCACGAAGGTGGCGTGCACGTGCCGCTCATCGTCCACTGGCCCAAGGGTATTGAGGCAAAGGGCGAGATTCGCCAGCAGTTCCACTACGTCACTGACATCGCGCCAACGGTCTACGAAGCAGCTGGTGCTGAGGTGCCCGAGGTCTATCGCGGCTTTACTCAGATGCCCATCGCCGGCGCGTCGTTGAGTTACTCCTTCGATGACGCCAGTGCCAAGAGCAAAAAGTTGAGTCAGTACTTCGAAATGAGTGGACATCGTGCGATGTACGAAGAAGGGTGGAAGGCCGTTACGCGACACGTGCACGGCGCGTCATTTGACGACGACAAATGGGAGCTCTACAACGTAGAAGTCGACCCCTCTGAGTGTCACGACCTCGCGAGCGAACAGCCCGGCAAGCTCAAAGAGCTGATCGAGCGTTGGTGGAATGACGCCGAGACCTACGGCGCCTTGCCACTTGATGATCGTGGAATAGAACTCTTTGGGGCGCGCTTTCGTGACAACTCGCCGCATCCCACTAGTCGCCACTACACCTACCTTCCGCCGATCAGCCTCGTACCGCCCCAAGCTGCGGCGGGCATTGGGGGACGCAGTTGGGACCTTGACGCCCGCGTTGAGCGCGCTAAAGGTTCGGGTGGCGTGATCATGGCGACGGGCAACGAGAACGCTGGGCTAAGCCTTTTCATTCACGACGATCATCTGGTCTTTGACTACAACATCTTCGGCGATCATCACGTGCTGACCTCTAATGAAAAGGTCCCCACCGGTGAGTCCACCATTGGACTTCAGTTTCGCCGGGGCCAGAGTGACGCAGAAGTGACCTTGATGATGGACGGCTCGGAGGTTGGCACCAAGCACCTTCCATTTTTGATGCGCATCATCTCGAGTTCGGGCATGAGCATCGGCAGCGACCACGCTTCACCAGTCTCTACGTACTATGACGGTGAGTTCCCTTTCGAAGGTCGAATCAAACGCGTGGACATCCAACTGATTAGTCAACATCGAAGTGAAGAGCAAGAGACCGCAGCCCGCGAGGGCATGGCCCGTCAATAGGAGAATCCATGGAACGCGTGCGAACACCCGACGAGCGCTTTAGAGGTCTGCCAGATTTTCCGTTTGTGTCCAACTATGCCGACGTCGCTGATCCCACGAACGGCGAAGCGCTGCGAATGGCCTACCTCGACGAAGGTCCACGCGACGGCGACGTCGTCCTGCTCCTTCACGGTGAACCCACGTGGTCGTATCTCTACCGCTTCATGATTCCTGGCCTCGTCGCGGCGGGACACCGCGTCATCGCGCCGGATCTCATTGGATTTGGACGCTCGGACAAGCCGTCCAATCGAAGGGAGTACACCTTTGCTCGCCACGTCGAGTGGACGCGCGCTCTGCTCTTCGATCAACTTGATCTTTCGGGGATTACCTACTTCGGCCAAGACTGGGGCAGTTTGGTGGGACTTCGACTCGTCGCCGAACACCCCGAGCGCTACGCGCGAGTGGTGATTTCGAACGGCGGACTTCCTACCGGTGACGAAAAGCCCAATGACGCGTTCTTGGATTGGCAGGACTTCAGCCAAAACGCCCCTGAGCTTCCTATTGGTCGAATCATCTCAGGCGGCTGCGTGCAGCGACTTAGTGAAGAGGTCATCGCCGCCTACGACGCGCCTTTCCCCGACGAGTCCTATAAAGAGGGCGCGCGTGAGTTCCCGAAGCTCGTGCCGACGTCGCCTGAGGATCCAGCGCACGACGCCAACGTCGCTGCTTGGGCCTCACTCGGGCAGTTCACCAAGCCATTTCTTTTGTGCTTCTCCGACGGTGACCCCATTACTCGCGGCGGTGAGAAGAAGTTTCTGCGTGAGATTCCGGGCACGAAGAATCAGTCGCACACCACCATTGAAGGGGGCGGACACTTCGTGCAGGAGGAAAAGGGCCTCGAACTCGCGGCGGTGCTGAACGCCTTTATAAGCGCGATCTAGAAGAAGGTCTCGCCGAGATCGTCGCTTCACGGTTGCCACCGTGCTCTCGATGTCCCTCGTTGTATCGTTAATCCTTCGAGGGATGATGAGAGATGGCTGAACTTACCTTTACGTATGGAACTATGGCCGCCGGTAAGTCGACCCTTGCCCTGCAGCTCTGCTGGCAGTTGCGAGAGAGTCGCAGTGACGTTGCTCTGTGGACCTTTGGCGATCGAAGTGCCGACGGGATGGTGACGAGCCGCATTGGAATTGAAGCGGCCGCCGAGGCCATCGTGCCGGGAAGCAACATTCACGACGACGTCAAGCGACTGGTCGAAAGTGACGTGAAGATCTTGGTCATTGACGAGGCGCAGTTCGCGAGCGTGGAGCAGATCGATGACCTGGCGAGACTCGTCGACGATCACGGCGTTGACGTTCACGCCTTCGGCCTTTCGGCAGACTTTCTTCTCAATATCTTTCCCGCCTCAGCGCGACTCTTTTCGATCTCGGATTGGGCGCACGAATTGCCCTTGACGTCGACGTGCTGGTGCGGCCTAAAGGGGCGGTGCAACGCGCGCGTCGTCAGTGGTGTTGTAGCACGTGAAGGAACTCAGTTCGTCACGGGCGACGTGAGCGAAGGAGCCGTGCACTACCAGGTGCTCTGTCGAACCCACTACCGACTCGGACAACTCGGACCCGTCGCAGAAAGCACCACGCCGCACTAGCCGCGAACGATTGAGCCGGGCGCTGGGGTCCTACGCGGAGGGTTTTTTCTCGGTCACAATGGAACAATGTCTCTTGATCCGACCACAACGCCACCACTTTTAAACGAAGTTGTGGCGCCGTGCGCGAGTCCCTGGGCGATCTTCTCTGAGTGCCCTCACTGTGGCTCGCCTCTAAGTCCTGAACACGCTCATTATCGCTGCGTGCGCTGTGGGTGGC
>DATCBX010000072.1:0-4447 GCA_036511635.1 Acidimicrobiales bacterium
TTGTTCGGTTAGCCTAACCTAAATGAAACCGCGGGTCTCCCCTTGGCCGGCGTGGGCAGCGGCCCCTTCTTCGCCTGACCAGTCCTCGCGTTCTGACGAATCAACTGCGTTCATCCTTGACGGGCGGGAAACGCGATGAGCCCATCTCCCACGTCCCGCATGACGCGCGCAAAAGAGATCGGTGTTGCTCTCAGCACTGCACTGATCGCGTCACTCACACTCGCGGCGTGCGGAAGTTTGTCAATGGGCATTGCGGGCAAGGTGTCGATCACTCTCTACAGCGGTCAGCACGTCCAAACCACTGACGCACTCGTTGCGGGATTTGAAAAGGTCTACCCCAATATCAGCGTCGCGGTGCGCAGTAACGACGAGGACACTTTTGCCTCACAGATCGTGGCTGAAGGACCTCGATCTCCGGCCGACGTCTTCTACGCCGAGAACTCCCCAGCCCTCACCTTTCTCCAGCAAAAGGGTCTACTCGCGACGGTTGACGCTACAACGTTGGCTAAAACACCTTCGAAGTACAACTCGCCCAAGGGTGAGTGGGTGGGCGTATCGGCACGAGTGAACGTAATCATTTACAACCCTTCAGTAATTAAGAAGAGCGCGTTGCCAACGACCATTCTTCAACTCGCGAATCCGAAGTACAAAGACGAATTGGCCTTTGCCGCTGGCGAAACCGACTTTCAACCGATCGTGACTTCGGTACTGCAGGCCTACGGCAAATCTGAAACGTTGAAATGGCTGAGCGGTATCAAGTCCAACGCCGGGAGCCACGTCTACCCCAACAGCGAGACCATCGCCAACGACGTGAATCGTGGCGTGGTCGCCTTCGGTGTGGTCAATCAGTACTACTGGTACAGAATGCGCGCGCAAATTGGTGCTTCGAACACACACTCGTTGATTACGCACTTCGCGCCCCGCGATCCGGGCTACGTGATTGACGTATCGGGCGCGGGCATCTTGAAGTCCTCTAAACACCAGGGCGCCGCGCAGAAGTTTCTCGCCTTCCTGACCTCGGTCAAAGGTCAAGAGATCATCGCTCACTCGACCAGTTACGAGTACCCAATCGCCTCTCACGTCACGACCGTCGAACCCGAAGCACCATTCAACCAACTACAGCCCTATCCAATAGACGTCGCTCATCTCGGCACGGGTTCCAAGGCCATTGCTCTACTGCGCGAAGAGCAACTGTTGTGATCGAAACGTTCTACGCCAGGATCCTCGAAACAAAGAGAGCATCGCGTACGTGACGCTTACCTCGACACCGGCACCTTCGAACCCTCTCGAGCCGTCAACCGTGTTCGCGAAGAGCGCGAAGCGCCGTCGACGACCTCACCCTCGCTCGCTGCTCGCGCTCAGCTTGTTCGTCGTTGTGGTACTCGCTCTTCCACTCGCCTTTCTCATCACCGAAGCCACCAACGCGGGCACGGCAAATGTCTGGCATCTCATCTGGCGAACTCTTACCGCGACGTTGCTGTGGAACACCGTGCGACTGACCATCGTCGTGACAATTCTCTGCGCCATTATCGGCACGCTCGCCGCGTACTTTGTTGAACGAACTGATTTACCGGGACGCCACGTCTGGGCCGTGCTCGTCGTCATTCCCTTTGCGATTCCCGACTTTGTCGTGAGCTTTGGTTGGTCGTCGCTCTCGACGTGGGTGCAAGGCTTTCGCGGTGCCGTTTTGGTGATGACACTCGCTGTCTACCCACTCGTCTACCTCCCGGTCGCGGCGAGTTTTCGTGGCGCGGATCCTGGCCAAGAAGAGATCGCACGCAGCCTCGGAGCGAGCCGCCTTTCGACCTTCGTTCGCGTCACGCTCGGTCAAGCCCGACGATCGATTCTCGGTGGATGTCTCTTAGTCGCGCTCGTCATCCTCGCGGAATACGGGGCCTTTGAGATCTTGGGCTACCGCACGTTCACAACCGAAATCTTCAGCGAGTTCAACATTGGCTTTGACACTGCGTCGGCGTGCGCGCTCTCACTCGTACTGGTGCTGCTGTCGTTCTTCGTCCTTTTTGGTGAAGGTTCACTGCGCGGACGCGGACGCGTCGCGCGTAGTGGCCCTGGTGTTAAGCGCAACATGACGCGTCGGCCTCTCGGACGAACCAAAGTTCCCGTACTCTTCGCCTTTGCGGTGCTGGTACTCGCCGCGCTTGGTGTTCCCGTCGGATCGTCGATTTACTGGATATTTCAAGGCGGTGCACGTTCACTGAGTGGCGTATCACTGGTCTCGGCGGCCCTTACGACGGCTGGCTACAGCGCCGCGGCCGCGCTCGTCGCCACGCTCATGGCCTTACCCGTTGCTCTCCTCGTGGTTCGTTATCCTTCTCGCCTTCGTCTGCTCCTCGCTCGTTCGACGTTTCTGGTGCTCGCCATGCCCGGACTCGTCGTCGCCCTCGCTCTTACGTACTTTTCTGAACAACACGCGCAGAGTTTCGGCTACCAGACCGCGCCAATGCTCATCTTCGCCTACGCACTGATGTTTTTCCCGCTCGCGCTCGTAGGCGTGCGCTCGTCAATCGCTCAGGCGCCGCTCGCTATAGAAGAGGTGGCGAGTTCTCTCGGCGTGAGTCGCCTCGGCGTCTTTCGTCGCGTGACGCTTCCCCTTGTCGCGCCCGGTCTCGGTGCGGCGTTCTGTCTCGTGTTCCTCTCGGGCGTCACGGAGTTGACCGCGACGTTGATACTTATTCCCACGGGTGCTCAAACACTCGCCACGCAGTTTTGGGCGTACCAGCAGAACCTGTCGTACGGTCAAGCCGCGCCCTTCGCGCTCATGATGATCGCGATCTCCGCGGTGCCGGCGTACGTCCTCGGACGATTCTTTGATCGTCTCCCCGTGCGCAACAGTTCATCACCAGTAAATAAGGTACTGACGTGACCGATCTTGAGATCACCGGACTCGACAAGTCCTATCGAAACCAGTCAGTGCTTAGGGGCCTTGACCTCACGGTCAAGGAAAGCACCTTCGTATCAATCCTTGGCCCTTCGGGCAGTGGCAAGACAACGTTGCTTCGCGTTATCGCGGGCTTCGATCGAGCTGACCGTGGGACTATTCGCCTTGGACCGAACATCGTGGACGACACGACGCACTTCGTCGCACCCGATCGTCGCCGCATTGGCTACGTTCCTCAGGACGGAAGTCTCTTCCCACATCTCTCGGTCGTGGCGAACGTTGGATTCGGACTTGCTCGACGCGACCGAAACGGAAAGAAAGTCGCGGAACTCCTCGAGATGGTGGGCCTTGGAGGACTTGGCGAGCGTTACCCCCACCAACTTTCAGGCGGCCAGCAACAACGTGTCGCACTCGCGCGAGGACTCGCCATCAATCCTGATCTGGTGCTTCTTGATGAGCCCTTTTCCTCCCTCGACGCGAGTCTTCGAGCGTCGGTTCGAAACGACGTTCGTCTCGTTCTAAAAGAAGCGGGCGCGACCGCCATACTCGTCACCCATGATCAAGACGAGGCGCTGTCGCTCGCTGATCAAGTTGCGATCATCCACGAAGGACACATCAGTCAAAGCGCTTCGCCGTCCACGCTCTACGCGAAGCCCGCCACACCCGAACTCGCAAGGGAACTTGGTGCCGTTAATTTTCTCATAGGTACGAAACGAGGCAGTTACGTCGAGACGCCGCTTGGGACGCTGCGTTTGGTTGATTCGTTGTCGGACATCGCTGACGTCGCCGATGGCACCGCGCTCCAAATACTGGTTCGTCCCGAGCAGATTGTTCTGAGCAACGACGATACGAATTCACCTCACAGCGCACAGGTTGTACACACGGAGTTCTACGGGCATGACGCCATCGTGAAACTTCGGGCACCGTGGGACGACGACGTCTTGATCATTGTTCGCTCGTCCGACGCCTCTGATCTTCCACTGCGAGATTCACGCGTCGGGTTGCTTGTTCGTGGACCCGTCGTTGCGTGGCGACTATAGAACTACGGTTCACGTCCTTCGCATTCTCAATCCTGTTTGTTTCATGTGAATTGATGTCTTGGGCAGTATTAACTTGCGACGTTTGTTGCGAGGTAAGTGAAGATCAGAGAAAATCCTTTTGATAGCGGTACTTGAATATCAAAAGAAAACCGCACTCACCAAATGTTCTTTGAATCGTCACAGCTCTATGGTGCTCGCCGCTTTGTTTACTTCAGAGGCCTCACCTATAATCGAGGGAGTTCGTCCAATGGAATAACACTCGTTGTGCGGCGCGTCAATACATTTACGAAGCTTTGGAGGCTCCATGAAAAATCCATTCGGTATGAGCGACGCGCGTCAATCGCGCCACACGTCACTGACGTCAAGGCTGGTAGGAGGAGCGTCCGCAGTGTTGCTCGTCGCCGGCATGGCCCTGGTCGCCACAAGTGCCTCTGCTGCGCCGTTGACGCCAAAGGCAACCTCGACAGCGGTGTGCACCGTCTCCATCGCCGCTGGCACGGGCGTCGTC
>DATCBX010000073.1:0-2077 GCA_036511635.1 Acidimicrobiales bacterium
TGACGGCGCCACCAGATAAATGGCTGCGACGTCATTGACGTCACAGGCCCTACGCCATTCGTTCGCCTCTTCGAGAGGAAGATCAGGCACGATCGCGCCACTTACGCCAACGTCGTGAAGTCGACCGGCCGCGCGTTCCAGCCCGTAGTGAAGAAAGACGTTGTAATACGTCATGGCGATGAGAGGGACTTCAACACTCAAGGCAGCGAGTTCTTGGCAAATCGTTTCTAGAGTGGTGCCGCGATTCAGCGCCGCAAGCGCGGCTTCTTGGATAACGACGCCGTCCATCATGGGATCGGAGAAGGGAATGCCGATTTCTATGGCGTCCGCTCCGCCCAGTACGGCGGCTTCGACGTAGCGCGTCCAATCGTGCGTGGCTCCGGCGACGAAGTAGGGCACGAGAGCTTTGCGTCCGCTGGTGCGAACGTCGCGCAAACGAGTCTCCAAGGACTTCACGACTCACCTCGCAACATCGCGCGCACCTGAGCGACGTCCTTGTCGCCACGTCCAGAGAGATTGAGCAGTACCGACGAACCTTTTTCCACGATGCCGCCCGCCTCGCGCATGATCCATGCCAACGCGTGCGCCGTTTCCAGAGCGGGAATGATGCCCTCGGTTTCGCTCAGCAAGGAGAGTGCGCCGAGCACCTCGTCGTCGCCTACGGCGTAGTACTCCGCTCGATTCGTCGCGGCCAGATGCGCGTGTTCGGGTCCGATACCGGGATAGTCCAATCCTGCCGAAATTGAGTACGCTTCTTCGATTTGGCCGAACTCGTCTTGGAGCAACAGCGAGCGCATGCCGTGGAGCACGCCCGGTGAACCACTTCGGACCGCGGCCCCCCCGTAGGCCTCGACACCAACGAGCCGCGCGTCAGAGTTCGCAAAGCCCGCGAACACGCCAGCCGCGTTTGATCCCCCACCTACGCACGCGACCACCATGTCGGGTGTCCCGACGCCAAGGTCGTTAAGTTGCTGCGCCGCCTCAATGCCGATGATGCTCTGGAACTCTCGCACCATCCACGGGAAGGGATGAGGTCCCATAACTGAACCAATGCAGTAGTGCGTGTCAGCGACGCACGTCACCCACTCACGCATCGCTTCGTTGACGGCATCCTTCAACGTCCGAGAACCTGAGGTCACTGGTACGACCGTGGCGCCCAAGAGTTCCATTCGAAAGACGTTGAGTTCTTGGCGAACCGTGTCGACTTCGCCCATGAAGACCGTGCAGGACAGACCAAGTCGCGCGGCCGCGGTGGCGGTGGCGACGCCGTGTTGACCCGCACCTGTTTCGGCGATGACGCGTGACTTGCCCATGCGCTTCGTGAGCAGGGTCTGACCAACGACGTTGTTGATTTTGTGCGAACCCGTGTGCGCCAGGTCCTCACGCTTGGCGTAGAGGCGAATTCCGAGCTGCTCAGAAAGTCGAGGAAGTGGCGTTACCGGCGTCGGGCGGCCAGCGAACTGCTTGAGCACCGTTCGATACTCGTCAACGAACGCTGGGTCTGCCCACGCGTCACGAAAGGCCGTCTCGAGCTCCAAACAAGCCGGCATCAACGCCTCGGGAACGAAGCGACCACCGAATTCGCCAAAACGTCCGCGATCATCGGGCGCGCCCATGACGTCGTTCTCTACCACTTCACTCCTCTTGGCCAAATACTTCGTGGGCGTTGTCAACAAAACTATTCACTAACTCGTGGTCCTTGCGACCGGGCGCACTTTCAACGCCACTCGCGCAGTCAACGCCCCAGGCGTTCGTTGAGACGATCGCCTCACCAACGTTGTCCGGAGTAAGTCCTCCGGCCACGATCATTGGCACGCGAAACGCTCTCGTCGCGAGTCGCTCCCACGAGTGAGTTCTCCCCGATCCAGGACGTGGTCCGTCAATCAGGACTGCGTCAACCTTTGACTCATCAAACTCTTCGAACTCGCGATCTTCAATATTTAAGGCCTTGACAACAATGAGACGCTGATCGCGGAGTCGAGCGAGGAGATCGTCCCGCAGGTCGCCGTGAAGCTGCACCATCTCAACGTTCAGCTCGCTAAGGGTGCCGAGAATGAAGTCGTTGTCGTTCTCACGA
>DATCBX010000074.1:0-4426 GCA_036511635.1 Acidimicrobiales bacterium
CGTCGAGCCACGACAAGGTCGCGTCGACGAAGAAGCACTCGAGCGTTACGGACGCGCGATCCATCGCGCGCGCTCTCTCGGTCTTGAGGTCACGATCGCACTGGTCGACGCGGTGTGGCCCTCGTGGCTCGGTCAAGAAGCGTGGCTCCTGCCCTGGGTTGTGCCCCACGTGCTCGAACACGCTCGACGAGTCGTCTCGGCGTACGCGAGTGAGGCGGTCGGCGTGATCGTTTTTGCGCAGCCCGAAGAACTCGTCGCGCGAGGATTCCTTCACGCGGCGGCCCCGCCGTGGCGTCGCGGTGCTCAGCAAGAGGCACACTTCGCCAGCGCTCAAATTGACGGGATTATGGAGACGCTTCGATCAGACCCTGTAGTGGGTCCACGACTCGTCGAGTCGAGCGCGGTGCTGAGTCTGAGCGGTGCGCCCGAAGAGTTAGTTGAGGCGCGCGCTTCACTCGACGTCGACGAGCTTTACGTGCGATCGCTCCTGCGCGGAAGTGGACCGACGTGCGCGCAAGAAGGACTACTCGTACAACGCGGCGACGAGTGGCGCGTTGGTGCCTCGGGCGAACTACTCAGCGCTCTGCTCTGAGTCGCCGTCGGGTTGCTCGTGCTCCCAGGTCGCGTTCGTCATTGCGTCACGACGTTTTTTTACGAAGTGATACGCCACGAGTGCGACGACGACGAGTACTAAGAGCGAAGTTCCCGCCCATCCGGAATACTTCTCTATTGACGTGAGAGCGCTGCCCGCAAAGTAACCGATCAACGTAAAGCCCACCCCCCAAAGAAGAGCGCCGGTTGCGTTCGCCGCCAGAAAGCGGCGGTAGCGCATTCGACTCATTCCTGCGAGTCCCGGCATCACTGCGCGCAAGAAAGCGGTGAAGCGTCCAATGAACACGTAGACGACGCCGCGCCGCCTAAGCCCCTCGAGCGCTCGTTCGAGTTCGGCGTGACGACGATTGAGAATGGGCAGCGCCATGAGGTTCTTGCCGTAGTGTCGGCCGACCTCGTAGCCCACCGAGTCACCAATGATCGCGGCGACGACGACCAACGCGCACAACACCACGATGTTGACTCGTCCTTGACTGGCGACGACACCCGCGACGATGACTGACGTTTCGCCGGGCAACACAAAGCCAATGAAGAGCGCGGCTTCACCAAAGACGAGCAGGGCGACGACCGTGTAGACGAGTCCACCCGAGAGCAGTTGAATTTTGTCTATGAGAAATGAAACGATCGAAGCGCTCAGCACCCCTCCATTGTGGTGGATAAATCTTCTCTAAGAGTGTGCCCTTACAAGAAAATTAAAGACGTGCCTGTGCGACGATGGAGGTGTGTCATCACCAACGAAGGGCTCGCAGCGGGCTCGCAGCGATCAAGCACTGAGCCTTCGCCCGCCAGTTCGCGCGTGGGCGCTCGCAGAGTGGGCGCTCGTGCCCTTGCGCCTTTTTTTGGGCGTGACGTTCGTCTACGCCGGTCTGCAGAAGTTGGCCAATCCCAACTTCTTCAACGCGAAGAGTCCTATATCGATTCAGGCTCAACTCATTGGCTCAGTGCACACCAGTCCACTGCACGCACTGCTCGTTCACCTAGAACCCGCGTCGACACTCATCGGCGTGACCATCTCGCTCGGCGAACTAGCCATCGGTATTGGCACGTTGCTTGGATTCTGGACGAGAGCGGCGGCGATAGGCGGATTGATACTTTCCCTCAGTCTCTTTCTTACCGTTAGTTATCACTCATCGCCGTATTTCATTGGTGCCGATATTGTCTTCTTCTTCGCGTGGATACCCTTCATCATCGCTGGCGGCGGCGGTAGTCGACTCTCGCTTGATGGAAGGATTGCCAACCGAGTCGCCAATGAACAAAAGCTGCCGTCACGCGACTTGGTGGCGATTCCCTTCGCCACGGTGCAGACCTTGTGCGGCAACTTCTCGCGTGGGAACTGTTCAGCGCGTGGTGGTCTCAGGTGCGACGCCGCAGCGTGTCCCGTACTACTTGGTTCATCGGGGCCCAGCGTGACGCCCGTAGTGATTGATGCTCTGCGTCGCAGAACCGTCGTGCTCGGCGGTGCGACGGCGGTCGCCGTCGCGGCGTCAGTGCTACTGCTTGGAGGAGTGGACGCCGCTGCCGGGCGCATTATTGGCAACGCGCCAGCTCCTCGCGGATCGAATCAACTCGGCATCGGCAGCACCTCTACAACCACGTCAACCTCAACGACGACGCCAACGTCGGGGACGCAAACAACGACGTCAACAACGCCGGCACCGAAGGGAAGGTTGCTCGGCTCTTCTAGTCAGGTGCCAAAGAATCAAGCAGCGACATTCACCGTTCCTACGACGGGCGATCCAGGAATAGTGATTCATACCGACGCGGGCCAATTCGTTGGCTACGACGCGGTCTGTCCTCACACGGGCTGCACGGTGGGTTACTCGCCGACCGCCAAGGTCATTTATTGTCCATGTCATGGATCTGAGTTTCAGGTGGTGAACGGCGACGTCATAGTCGGGCCGGCGCCGCGCGGCTTAACGAAGCTGAACATCGTCGAAGGACCGAACGGGAATCTCTACCTCGATTAACCGCAACTCGCCCGAGAACCTCCGTGACGGTGGGCAGTGACGTTGTTTTCTGCGTTGCATCGAGGTGCGAACGTCGACGCGACACCCGTGTGGGAGTGGCCCTAGAGTCTCTTTCCATGAACGCAGACGAACTCTCAACCCTTACCGCGGACCCCATTCAGGTCCTTGGCATGAGCTTCTACTTCGACCCCCATACGGGCGAGCGTGGCAAAGAACACGGTCTTAATATCTTCGAGTACTACGGACTCGGACGAGGCGGCACGTTGGGAGACGTGGAGACGAGCAACGTCTTTGACGTCTTTAAGTTCTTCGACGAGAAGACGATCGAGTTTCTGTGGGGACAGGCCAAGACCAAGGCCGATCCCGTCGCCGTTGCGGCCGACTACGTGGAGGCGGCGTACGCCTTCGCCGATCGAACCTTTGGGGGCATCGACATCGCGGTGCTGTCGAGTTTTGGCAAAGCTGCGCGCAAGGTCGTTGACGCGACGCTGAGCGGTCAGTCACCCCTCGTTGATGGTTACAAGAAGTATCCAGCTCCCGCCAATCCGGTACACGCGGCGTACCTAGGCACTATTTTTCTTCGTGAACTTCGTGGCGGCGTGCACATTCACGCCGTCCAAGAGGTCGGACTCACTGCGGTGGAGGCGTGTTACTTGCAAGACCCGGGCGTCTTTTCGATGCACGGCTACGGCGAAGATCAAATTCCTGAAGTGACGCCCGAACTCGAAGCGAAGAAAATTCGAGCCGAAGAGTTGACGAGCGCGATGATGGAGAAATGCTTTGACGTCCTGAGTGACACTGAGCGAGAAGCACTTGCTACGGGCACGCGCGCAATGTTCGACGCACTTCAACATCCGGTTCCCGTTACGCTTTAATTCCGTGGCACACAGATCCCCGCCAGGCATCTTGCGCGACCGACTACTGACCATACTCATCACGGGCGCGGTGCTCGAGATTGTCTGGACCGTCTATATCGGTTGGCGACTACCTCGCCACTACGTCGCGCACCACTGGGACCTCGCGTGGGTGGGGCTCGACCTCGCCGAGATAGTCATGCTCATCGGTGCGGCGTGGGCTGCGTGGCGACGACGCGCGGTGCTCATCTTGTTCTGCATCACTTCAGCGACGCTGCTGCTCGTTGACGCATGGTTCGACGTCACCACCGCGGGCCACGGAAGTTTTTTAGAGAGCCTCATCTTTGCCGTCGTCGTTGAAGTGCCCTCGGCGGTGGCGTTGCTCTGGATCGCGCAGCGCGCCGCGCACGCCTTACTCACGACGCAGTTCACCCGTGATCATCTCGCCGAGCTGCCATTGCGCAAGATTCCGTTGACCACGCAACGTCACGACGAGTAGTGCACGCCCTCGAGGTCGAGCAGGAACCGCTTGACCTCGTCGCCACCGCCGTATCCACCGAGTCCCGTCGAGGACACCACACGGTGACACGGCACGACGATGGGCCAAGGGTTTGCGTGATTCGCGTTGCCCACGGCGCGTGACGCGAGAGGTCGATCCACACTCAGAGCGACGTCGCCGTAGGTGCGGACTTCGCCGTAGGGGATGTCGACGAGCGCGTCCCAGACGTCGTGTTGAAACGACGTGGCGCCAACGTGCGCGAGCGGCACTTGAAAGTCACGACGTTTACCCTTGAAGTACTGCTCGAGTTGCTTGGCCGCGTGAGCAACGGCGCGAGGGGGTGTGCCCTTGGAAGGGCGGCGACGCTGGTTCGGTAGGTAGATCGCCGTGATGGCCTCGGCGTTTCCCTCCACTCCCCATGGTCCGACGGGAGACGGGACGTTCGCAACGAAAGCTTCCATGCTCACGTTCTACTCGGTGTACCTTGACTTCCT
>DATCBX010000075.1:0-5498 GCA_036511635.1 Acidimicrobiales bacterium
GCGCCCGTAGGTGCTCTTTTGGCGTAGTCAATGGCAGCATTCGACAACGCCGGCAACAAGCGGTGCACGCCCTTGCCCGAAATCGCCGTGGTCTTCAGTACGGGAGCATCTCCCAAGAACGCGAGCTTCTCGCCCACCGTGGCGAGAACGGACTCGCGCTCTTCGGTCGCGACGAGTTCCCATTTGTTAAGGATCACGATTGCCGGACATCCGGAGGCCGAAATTCGTTCCGCAAGGCGCTGATCTTGACCCGTCGCGCCGTCCGTGGCGTCAATAACCAAAATCGCGATGTCCGCGCGGTCGAGCGCGTCGAGACTTCTAAGAACGGAATAAGTCTCGAGTCCAGCTTCGGTACGGGCTCGCTTTCTCATACCTGCGGTATCGATGAAACGAATGAGTCCCGCACTGGTGTCGACGACCGTGTCGATGGCGTCGCGCGTCGTGCCGGGCATGTCGTGCACGACGGAACGTTCTTCGCCAATCAGTTGATTGAACAACGTGGACTTACCTACGTTGGGCCGACCGACGATCGCTACTCGAAGCGCGCCGTCACTCGCCTCGTCGACCTCGGGAGCAGCTGTTGCCTCGCCCAATTGATCGACGATGCTGTCCAAGAGATCGCCAGAACCTCGACCGTGTTGTGCACTCACCATAAATGGATCGCCGACTCCAAGACTGAGGAACTCCCAACTGCTGGCTTCGTGCTGTTGATCATCGACTTTGTTCACCACCAACATGACGGGGCGTCCGCTCTTTCGAACCCATCGCGCGGCGTGCGAGTCTTCATCAACCGGACCGGTCACGCCGTCCACGACCAGCAGCACGAGTGTTGCTGACTTGAGCGCTGCTTCAGCTTGCTCAGAGACCTTATTCTCGAGAGAGTCACCGGACTCGAGCCATCCGCCGGTGTCGACGACGTCAAAGGCCACGCCTCGCCACTCAACCTCGACGGCTTTGCGGTCGCGTGTGACGCCACGTTGTTCTTCTACAACGGCGATTCGCTTACCAGCCATCCGGTTGACGAGCGAACTTTTACCTACGTTGGGACGCCCTACGACGACGACTTGGGGATTCTTCACGCTCTGCTCAGTTTCTTGGATAACACGGATTCGAGAGCTGTGCGTAGGTCGCGACCCGTCGTGGCAACAGTCATCACGGGACGAGAGAGATCCTCGAGCGTAAGGCCGTCGAGAAAACGTCCCTCTGAGAGGCACACGTCGGGAACGAGACACACGTTCTCCTCGGGCACCTCAGACAACGCCACCTGAAGGTCTTGGCCCGTCATAAGTCCCGCGACCTTGATGTTGCCACCAAAGTAACGATTCTTCACGGCCTTCACCTCAACGTCTCCAAAACCGTGTTCGTCAAACAGCGTGCGCAGTATCGGTGCCGCGTACTCGCCCGTTAAGACGGTCACGTCGTCACCAAAGTAGTCCTGCGTGTCGAAGGTCCGTGGTGCGCGGTAGCCGAGGGCCGGCGCTCCGTCAACTGACTGGAAAAAGCCTGAACCCAACTTGGCCATATAGCTTCGTTCGGAAAAACTTTCGATAAACGCCGCGACAAGTCCTACGCCGTTTTCTGCCTCGTCCAAACTCTCAAAACTCTCGGTCGAAGGGGGCAACAAACCCGCCACCAGATAGAACTCATCGCTGGCAAAGACCTTGGCTTTGCCAAAGAGTTCTCTCGTCAGCTTTTGAAACCGCTCAGCGAGTTCGACGACGTCGAGAGCCTCTTGTGCGTTGTGTGAACGCATGGTCTCTTCGACGGTGAAATCACTCACACCAACGGGCACGAGTGCCACGGAGGCGAGTTCAGGGTAGAGCGACAGCACGTCATAGAGCGTGCGCTCGAGTTCGGCACCGTCATTAACGCCCGGGCACACCACCACTTGACCGTGAACTTCTATTCCTTCGCGAAGTAACTCGCGCAACCATCGAAGGCTCGTGGCACCGCGGGGGTTGCGCAGCATCTCGGCACGAAGTTCGGGGTTGGTGGTGTGAATGGAGACGTAGAGAGGAGAAAGCCCCTCGTCGATCACTCGCTCGAGGTCGAATTCAGTAAATCGCGTGAGGGTGGTGTAGTTCCCGTAGAGAAAGGAGAGGCGAAAATCGTCGTCCTTTACGTAGAGCGAACGGCGCATTCCCTTGGGTAGCTGGTAGATAAAGCAGAACGTGCAGTGGTTGTCGCACGTGCGAATGCGGTCGAAAACGGCGGAATCGATGCTGAGGCCAAGTGGTTGACCTTCGTCCTTCGAGATCGAGACCTTGTGCGAGAGTGCTTGGCCCTCGCGCTGGACAACGAGAGTGACGGTTTTTCCGTCGATGAGTTGCTGGTATTCAATGATGTCGGTGGGCTCTTGACCATTGACGCTCACGAGCTCGTCACCCACCGCGAGGTCAACGCTCGCCGCCGGAGAACCGGGTGAGATTGAGGAAATTCGGGCACCCGACACGTCTCTAGCCTAGGCACTGGGAAAAATCTCCACTTACTAGGCTTGGAAGAGTGAAAGTTGACAAGGTCGTGCTCGCGGCTCCCCGGGGATTCTGCGCCGGCGTGGAAAAGGCGATTAAAGCGCTCGACTGGATGACCAGAGTCTTCGCTCCCCCGGTCTTTTGCTATCACGAGATCGTTCACAATCAGTTCGTGGTCGAATACTTCCGGTCACTTGGGGTGATTTTCATCGACGACGTGGCCGTTGTTCCTCCGGGTGCGCCGGTGATGTTGAGCGCGCACGGTTCGCCTCCTGAAGTCATCGAGGCCGCACGCGAATCCGGTGGCACGGTCATTGACGCTGTTTGCCCACTAGTGACGAAGGTTCACCACGAGCTGAAGGTCCGCTCTAAAAAGGGTTACACCGTGTTGTACGTGGGTCACGAAGGGCACGAAGAAGCTGTTGGCACAATGGCCGTCGCCCCCGATTCCGTCCACCTGATTCAGTCTCGTAGCGACATTGACGCTCTCGCTTCACGCCGAGGCCCCTTCGCCCTCCTCAGCCAAACCACCTTGAGTCTCGACGAATGGCAAGACCTACGCGAGTACGCCGAAGTGATCTTTCCCGACATCTGGATGCCTAATCGCAGCGACCTCTGCTTCGCCACCACTAATCGCCAAGCTGCGTTGCGCGAAATTGCTGAGGGCGCTGACGCGGTCATCGTTATTGGCTCGGCAAACTCGTCCAACACTGTCGCACTGACGAAAGTGGCCGAAGCCTCCGGGTGCCCCCGCGTCCTTCGAGTCAATGGGGCCTTTGAGTTGCCCGACGATCTCGAAGGCACGGTCGCGGTGACTGCGGGTGCCTCGGCGCCGGAGTCACTCGTCAACGACGTGTTGAATTTCCTCAACCCCACTAACGGAGTCATCGTCAACTCAGTGACGGTAGAAGATGAGTATTTCCCACCACCCCCTGAGCTTCGCGAAGTCCTCAAGGCCATCTCGGCGCTCGTTGATTTGGTGCTACAAACCCCCGAGCCCTCAAGCTTTGACGGCCAGGCTGACCGTGAGTTCACCGCTGCCCAGGTGCTTTCAGCGATGAGTCGTTAAGTCCCAAAAGGGAGACAAGCGTTAGTATTTGGCGTGACCTCGTTTCCCAGCATGGATGTCTCCACCCGAGAACAGTGGATGGAAATCGTGGAAAAGACGATTAAGGCTCAACCCCGTGTAGCACGTCAAATCCTCTCGATGGTCAAGGGGCTCAGTGAGATTACTGACGGGTTTTCCGTCGATCAGATGCAGCACGCTCTCCAGACCGCTACCCGGGCCGAGCGCGACGGTGCCGACGAAGAAGTCATCGTCGCGTCGCTCCTGCACGACGTGGGCAAGCTGATTTCAGTTCCCAATCACCCCAAAATCGCGGCAGAAATTCTTCGCCCCTACGTACGACACGACGTGTACTGCATGGTCGCCTTTCATCAAGACTTTCAGGGTCGCTACTACTACGAGCACCTCGGCATGAGTACGACACTGCGCGAGCAGCACCGTGGTCAGCCTTGGTTCGACTTGGCGGAAAAGTTCGCAGACTGTTGGGACCAGAAGGCTTTTGATCCGGACTACCAGTCAGAGTCGTTCGAACACTTTGAACCAATGGTGATCAACGTTTTCGCGCAAGCAAAGTCGCTCTAAGGAAGCTTTATGTTCGGTCAAGACCTCGAGTCACAACGTCTAACACGTCTTCGCACGTTCACCATCGCTCAGGCCATGGAGCGATTCAACGCCGACTACCCCGACTACAAGCCCTGCGACGTTGTGGCGTCGATATGTGCGTACGAAGAAGAGGGCAACATTGGCGACGTTCTCGACAAGATGCCCGACACCATCGATGGAAAGCCCTACACCGTCCTCGTTGTCGTTGACGGAGGCAGTGACGGCACTGCCGAGATTGCCCGGGCACACCCTGGTGTCAAGGTCATCGAGTTTCCCGTCAACCTCGGTCATGGTGTCGCCCTTCAGGTGACGTACCGCTACTGCGTCGAGTACGACGTCAAATACGTCGTCACGCTTGACGCCGATGGACAGAACGATCCTTCGGAAATACCGGAGATTCTCGCTCCCCTCCTCAAGGACCAGGCCGATTTCGTCGTCGCGAGTCGAGTGCTCGGCGAAGACAAGACCTCGGACGTCGTTCGAAAGAGCGGCGTACGATTTTTCTCATTCGTGATGAACCGCATGACGGGCGCGAATCTTACCGACACCTCGACCGGTTATCGCGCTCTGCGCGTGACCATGTTGGCTGACGTCGTGGACCGCCTCACGCAGGAGCAGTATCAAACCGCGGAACTCCTCATCACGTGCCTTAAACGCGGATGGCGTGCGGCAGAAGTGCCTACCGTCTGGTACCCAAGGGCATCGGGGACGACGAAGAAGGGCAAGAACTGGCTCTTTGGTTTTCGTTACGCCCGCGTCGTCTTTGGTACGTGGTGGCGCGAGCGCTAACTAGCGCAAGCGTTTTCGACTCTCTTCGTACACCGCTTCGAGTTCGCGGCGTAGTTCTTCGGTCTTGGCTGCTATTGCGGAGCGCGAGACTCGTCCATCGCTCATAGGCGGCGCGATGGGCTTTCCAACGACGATGTGGATCCTGGCAAAACGGGGAAAGTTAGATCCAACAGGCATTGCCCGGTCACTGCCCGCGATGCCCACCGGCACCACCATTGCTCCCGTACGAGAGGCGATAAACATCGCGCCGTCGTGCAGTGGCTCCACGTGGTCGCCCTCTTTGCGCGTACCTTCTGGAAACATCACTAACGCTTGGCCGCGATGAAGCACCTCTTCTGCCAGGCGCATCGATTCTCTGTCCGCACTGTCGCGAGTGACTGGAAAGGCGCCGAGTTTTGTCAACAACGATCCAATGACGGGCACGCGAAAGATGCCATCCTTCGCCATGAAGAAGACCTTGCGCGGCGAAATGAACAGTGAGAACGCAAAGTCCACGTTCGATCGGTGGATTGGCGCGATCAAGACCGGGCCAGTCGAAGGGATGTTCTCCACGCCCTCGACCGTTGGGC
>DATCBX010000076.1:0-15204 GCA_036511635.1 Acidimicrobiales bacterium
ATCGTAGGGTGTCGCTTAGTACTGCACTGAGATGCGCTGGGAAGGTCCATCAATGGTCATGAGTCCGCCGTAAGGAAGAACGTACTGCGGATCAGTGTGACCGAAGTCGGGTCCGTACACGAACATCGCATCAGGGTTGTAAATGGACAGAGCACGAAGCACGGCCGAGTCCTGGTCAGCGCGAAACGCCGTTCTTTCGGCCTCATTGAGTGGAGTGTTCGGGTGCCATGCTTTCGCCTTGGCGACGACGACGGCCTGGAACTCACCGAGCAGTCCTCGCTCGCCGGCGTCGCGCAACATTCTAAAGACAGTCTCGGCTGACGGCATTTCCTCGGAGGTCTCCAGCATCAACACGCTGCCGGCGTACTCCTCGTTAGGAAGGATCCACCGATTCGTAGCAAGATTCCAGTGCAGGACTTCGAGGTTTCCGCCCCATGTCGGGCCGGTCACCACGCGCTTCGCGTTATGCCAGTTCCACCCGGGCTCAGGTGTTGTGGGGAGTGGATTCACGAGGGTCGAGAGGTCTTCCCACCGGCACTGCAAGTCCGTGAAATGCGTTACTGGCTTCACCTCAATGAGGTCATGGTCGAAGAGTGCGTGTCGCAAGGAGTCGAGAGAGACAGGGTGCACACCGCCGGGTCGAGCGAGGTGGACCAGAGTAGAGCCCCCGTAGTAGCCAACAATGCCGAGATTCCACAGATAGTTCAAGAGATTGGTGTTGTCCGAGTAACCAACGAAGGCCTTCGGGTTCGCAGCAATCACATTGGCGTCAAGATAGGGAAGAACAGTGATTTGATCGGAGCCGCCAATCACCGCCAGTAGAGCCTTGATACTCGGGTCAGCGAAGGCGGCGTTCAGATCACGGGCGCGTTCTTTTGGTGTTGCCCCCACCTGACGAGTCGTTGGAAACTCGACTGGTACGAGGCCCAAAACATCACGCAACACGCTGACCCCGATGTCGTGGACTTCCGGAAATACGCCCGCGCCCGCCCAGGACGGAGAGACCACTGCAACCTGGTCTCCAGGTTGCAGTTTGGGTGGCGCTTGCAGCGAATGAGGCCTATTCATGTCGGTCATTTTTCAACAGGTGCAAAGGAACATCAACTGTGCAAGCAAGTTGTGGAGCGCGGTGCCGTGAACTCATGTGCATCCGAACAACGTACTTACCTAAATTCCTCCAGCTGTGGACTACAAAAGTAACATTGAGAAATCGGCCGGGTCGCAATGAGAAGTGAAAATCCGGTCCTTCTACAAGGCGTGCAAAATAGGGCCTCTCGACTTTTGTACTAGCCCCACCACGAAACCGCTGTAATACAACCAATCCCGCCGTCAGGCAATCGCCCCTGACACCGACGCCTGTCGTGCTGTACGTTACGAACCATGGGATTCTTCAGCCGTGTAAAGCACCTATTCAACTCGTCAACGACCGATTCCTCTGTCCACCAGCACCAGCACCGCGAACCAGCCGACCCGATTGAAGAACAAGCGGAGACCGACGAGACGGTTCCTCGCCACGGCTTTCTGAGTCCCAAGGCTTCGGGCCTCGGACCAATGAGGAGATTCCCGATCACCAACCCTGCCGCCGCGGACGCGACCCGAAGTGCGGCAAACCCCGAGGACGACGGTGCCGCGGCGATGTTGATTGAGCAAGAACGTAAAGACGCCGAATACCGCGACTAGTCAAACGTGACGACAGCGCCACTGACGCAACGCTTCGCTGACGCTGAGTGACCCCCGTCCGCGGTGCGTTAGCGTCAACGGTACGAATCAAAGGACCTTGATATGGCGACCGACCGTTCTGCACTAACCAGTCTCGAGAGAGAGAAGGCTTCCGTCTTTCACTCGTGGTCGGCCCAAGCGTCAATCAATCCAATGATGGTGAAAGACGCGAAGGGCGTCTACGTGACGGCCGAAGATGGCACGACCTACCTCGACTTTTCGTCTCAGCTCGTCAACACCAATATCGGACATCAATACCCGTCGGTCGTTGCCGCCATTCAAGAACAGGCCGCGATCCTTACGACCATCGCGCCCCAACACGGTTACCAGTCGCGCTACCGCGCAGCGGAGATGATCCTTGACAAGTCCTTCGATGGAGCGGCGAAGGTGTTCTTCACCAACGGCGGCACTGAAGCCGTCGAGCACGCCGTACGAATGGCGAGACTTCACACCGGTCGAACGAAGGTCCTCGCCGCGTATCGCAGTTATCACGGCGCGACCGCGACGTCGATCAATCTGACCGGGGATCCTCGACGCTGGTCGAACGACTCCGGTACCGCTGGCGTGATTCACTTCTTTGGACCCTTCCTCTATCGCTCGGCGTACCACGCCACTACGCCAGAGCAAGAGTGCGAACGCGCGTTGGAAAATCTAGAAAGCACCATCCAGTTTGAAGGGCCCAACACGATCGCGGCCATCATCTTGGAGACTGTTCCTGGCACGGCGGGCATCATGGTTCCCCCTGAGGGCTACCTCCAGGGTGTTCGCGAACTCTGCGATCGCTACGGCATTGTGTACATCGCCGACGAGGTCATGTGCGGCTTTGGTCGAACCGGTTCGTGGTTTGCTTATCATCAACACGACGTGAAGCCCGATCTCGTGGTTTTTGCCAAGGGTGTGAACTCCGGTTACGTCCCCCTCGGCGGCGTCGTGATCAGTGAAGCGATCAGCGCCACTTTCAACGACCGCGTCTATCCCGGAGGCCTCACCTACTCAGGTCACCCGCTGGCGTGTGCCTCGGCCGTTGCCACGATGGAGGCGCTCGAGGGCGACGGCATTATTGAAAACGCGCGTCGCGTCGGTGATGAAGTACTTCGGCCAGGCCTGGCAGCGCTGGCCGAGAAGCACCGAATCATTGGTGAAGTTCGCGGGCTGGGCGTCATGTTCGCGCTCGAACTCGTTACTGATCGCAACACCAGAGCGCCCCTCGCGCCTTACGGCGCAAGTTCACCGGCCCTTAATGAGATCGTGGCGGCCTGTAAAAGCGAAAACCTTTTGATTTTCTCAAACTTCAATCGACTGCACGTCGTGCCGCCGTGCATCATTACTGACGCCGAAGCTCGCGACGGCCTGGAACGACTCGACCGTGCGCTCGAAGTCGGCGATCGCTACTACGTAGGGTCTTAGTGTCTAACGATGAATTGCGCTCCCAGGTAGCGTCACGTCTTCGAGACATTGGCCACGACTTTGTCACGCGTTCACTGAACGATGAACAACTCGAGGAACTCTCAACCCCCATCGCAGAACTGACCCTGATGATGAGTCGCGCGCCGTTGCGCGAACGAGATCTGACGAACGTCGACATATCGCAGTACAAGATGGTCGTGCCGAACGTCGATGAGATTGCACGCCACGAACTCTTCGCGGACTCATTCGTCTCGGGCAACGCGAATCCTCTCGGACTTGGCGCCGCACTTCGTCGTGACGGTGACGCGGCCGTTATGAACGTCACGCTGGGCAAGGCCTTCGAGGGCGCGCCGGGCAGGGCGCACGGCGGCGTCGTCGCGGCCCTGTTGGATGAGACCATGGGTCTCGTACTCGCGATTCACGGCAAACTCGCCTTCACCGCGCAACTCGATATAACGTACCTCGCACCAACACCAGTAGGCAAACCACTGATCGCGCGCGCTTGGCTCGCTCGTTCTTCTCATCGTAAACTTTTCATCGAGGCAAGTGTTCGCGCGGACGACGTGGAAGTCGTGACCGCCAAGGCACTCTTCATCGCGGTTGATCCCGCTAAGTTCCTCGAGCATTTACTACCCGAATCCTAGAAATCATTCAACCGTGCACTTTGATATTCATCGATCATTTCGCTCCAGCAAAGTCCCGTCAATTGACGGGGCCTTTTGGTTCCTCAAACTTCTCACTACCGCAATGGGTGAGGCTACGTCTGACTTTCTCGTTCACCGCTTTAACCCGGAACTCGCTGTGTTGAGCGCCGCCGCGCTCTTCGTCGTGGTGTTGTGGTGGCAACTCAAGGCACCTCGATACCTCACTACGACCTACTGGGCTGCGGTGGTGATGGTCAGTGTCTTTGGCACCATGTGCGCCGACGTCTTGCACGTAGGTCTTGGCGTGCCGTACGTGGTGTCGGCCTTCACGTTCGCGATCGTCCTCGCCGCAGTATTCCTGACCTGGTGGCGCGTGGAACACTCGCTCTCCATCCACAGCATCCTGACCTCACGACGCGAACTCTTTTACTGGGCGACGGTCACGACCACCTTTGCGCTGGGTACCGCCGTTGGTGACTTGTCCGCTTTCACGCTCGGACTGGGATACCTCAAGTCCGGCATTATCTTCGCGGCGATCTTTTGTTTGCCGGCGTTGGGTTATCGACTGCTGCGACTGAACGCCGTTGCCATGTTCTGGTCGGCCTACGTGTTGGCCCGACCAGTCGGGGCGTCGTTTGCTGACTACCTCAGCGTCTCACAGCTTCGAGGTGGACTGAACTGGGGCCCGGGCAAGGTAGCGCTGGGGTTCTTGGCCCTGATCGTCATAGGCGTCGCCTTCGTGTTGAAGCGCGATCACCAAGCGCGGCGCATCAGTCGTTACTCGCCTCGTTGAACGAGGAACGTGCCCGTCGAGCGGCTGACTAACTTACCCTCGTCGCTCGTTAACGTGGCTTCGCCGTAGGCGATCTGGCGCGTAAGACGAACGACGTCGCCGCGCAACGTGTAGTGCTCACCGCGCAGTGCGGGTCGTAACAGTTCCGTGGTCATCTCGATGGTGGCCTGAGTGCGATCGCGCCCTACGAGAGCTGCGTTAATGGCGAAATTCATCGACGCGTCGAGCAACAGTGCGTGCACGCCCGCCTGCACACTGCCGTGAGGATTACAGGCCAGCTCACTCGGGACAAAACTCCCACTCACCCAACCGAGGTCTTCGCCGTCGACACCGTATTTCTCAAACGATCCGCCGACGGCGCCAATAAGCGACATACCTCCGTCGCCCAGCCAACGATCCATATCTTTTGGTGACGTGCTCACGTCCGTGACGATAGTTCGCACGCCCGTCTAGGCTTCGCGCGGTGGGTACAACCCACCCCGACATAAGGAGAGCAATGCCTACTGCGGTCATTGTGGACGCCGTTCGAACCCCCGGGGGGAAACGCAACGGAAAGCTCAAGAACTGGCACCCCGTCGATCTCGCTTCTGAAGCACTTAGGGCCATAGCGAGTCGCAACAATCTCGACCCGAGCATCGTGGACGACGTGATCATGGGTTGCGTCTCACAGGTCGGCGAGCAGGCATTCAATGTCGGGCGCAGCGCCGTGCTCGCGGCTGGTTGGCCCGAGTCAGTACCGGCAACCACCATTGATCGCCAGTGTGGATCCTCACAACAAGCGTTGCACTTCGCCGCGCAAGGAGTCATGGCTGGCGCGTACGACGTCGTCGTCGCGGCCGGGGTTGAAGTGATGTCGCGTGTCACGATGGGCTCGTCGATCGGCAAGGACTCAGGTTGGCCCTTTGGTCCGCGAGTGGCCGAGCGCTACGAGCCAGTTGGCGGACTTAAGAATCAGGGCATCGGTGCCGAAATGATCGCTGACCAATGGGGAATCTCTCGCGAAGACCTCGACGAATTCTCCGTCGAGAGTCATCGTCGCGCTGCTCGAGCAACGGCCGAAGGCCGTTTCGAAAACGAGATCGTGCCGATCTACGTTCGTGACGAGAACGGTGTCGCCACTGATGAACTGATGACGAGTGACGAAGGTATCCGCCCCGACTCAAGCATGGAGTCGCTCGGAAACCTAAAGGCCGCTTTCAAAGAAGGCGGCAAAGTAACGGCCGGCAACTCCTCGCAGATTACCGACGGTGCGTCCGCTGTCTTGATTATGAGTGAAGAAAAGGCTCGCGAACTCGGCTACACGCCGCGCGCAAAGTTTCACTCGTTCGCCCTCGCGGGCGTCGACCCCGTCACGATGCTCACTGGACCAATTCCCGCAACAACGAAAATCCTCGAGCGTTCCGGACTGACCCTTGACGACATTGACCTCATTGAGATCAACGAAGCGTTCGCGTCCGTTGTGCTCGCGTGGCAGAAGGAACACAAGGTCGACCTGTCCAAAGTGAACGTGAACGGTGGCGCGATTGCGCTCGGTCACCCACTGGGCGCGTCGGGCGCCAAACTGTGCGCCACGTTGCTCAACGAACTTGAGCGCACCGGCGGACGTTACGGGCTACTTACGATGTGCGAAGGCGGTGGTCTCGCCAACGCGACGATTATCGAGCGTCTGGGTTAGTAGAAGTCATCGCTGTTCGTTGCCGGGAAGACTATTTGTAAAGAGTGGCGAGATAGAAGCCACTGAACATCGAAACGAGTCCGAGGGCTAGGTACCACGACGACGCTGAACCCGGCAGAACTTGTAAGTAGTTCAACGTGATGACCATCATGCCGAACAGCAGTAGGTCAATGAGGAGCCAGCCGTACCAGTGAGGACTGTGATCGTCGCTTACGGGGCGACGGCGAGTAACGCGACCACGGACCTCAGGGTCGACGTAGCGACCAACCGTCTTCTTTGAACTCTGCTTGGGTTGGGATTTCGCCATAGATATCGATGCTATTACGAGTAACTCTTAGGAAGGCGGCGTGGTGAACTGACAAAGTGTCAGTGTGACGCCCGAACCGTAAGGGACCTGCGTTCCCGCCGACGGCGTTTCCGACGTCACCGTCTGCTGCGCTCCCAACGCACAAACAATGGTGGGGTCCGGCGTGTACGTGGGCTGGAGCCCCTGTCCCACCATTGTTGACGTCGCGGCGCTCTGCGTGTAACCAACTACGTTTCGCACAACTACCTGACAAGGGCCCGACGATAGGACGAGTTTCACCGACGAACCAGGAGCAACGGGCGTTCCCACGGCTGGAACCGAGGCAACGACAAGGCCGGCGGATGCGGTATTTGAACACACGCGGCTGACCGTTGAGTTATACGTCAACCCGGCCGAAGTAATGGCCGCCGCCGCGGCCGGCGCGGTATCGCCAAGGACTGACGGCACCGGCAACTTAGAGGTCGGCGAGAGATAGATCAGCGTGACCTTTTCGCCGGTATGGCCCTTGGTCCCCTTAGCGGGCGTCTGCGAAAGAACCGTATCGGGGATGGGCGACTGGCCCAAAGGTGGTGTGCTCGTCGCTATTGGATTGAAGCCCAATTGGTCCTTAATGAGCAGGCTCTCCGCGTCGGCGACCGATAAACCCGTGACGTCGGGGATGGTTACTGGCGAGGTCGTGTGGCCAATGCTTACCTTCAGCGCGATTGATTGGCCACTTGAAATTTTCGATCCGGGCTTTGGAAGTGAGGAGACGACAATGTTCTTCTTAGCGTTTGACTTAACGTACGTGTACGTCACCAAAAGTCCGTCAAGTTTCAACTGCTGGGTTGCTGTAGAGAGCGAAAGACCAACCACGTTGGGCGTCTTAGATATCGGGGTTTTATGGAGTGCGACGTAAGCGAACGCGGCGCCAGCAATAAGAATGACGACGAGCGCGATGATGGGTCCGGCTGCGTTGCGGCGGCGTCGACGAACGTCCGTGCGAGGTCCCGTCATGACCGGTACCGCTTGGGTCCTGTCACCTGGCGATACGGCCGCTACAGCGCGAGTGGCGTCGGCACCAAAGAACGCCGCGTCTCGCGTCGCCGCTCGAACGGGCTGGCCCTCACTAAAGCGAATTAGATCCGCCCGAAATTCGTCCGCCGATTGGTAGCGCTGGGCGGGTGATTTTGCAAGTGCCTCGGCGACAATTGCTTCGAGGTCGTGAGGAATCGCGTTAGAAAACTGTGACAGCGGTGGCACCGTACCGTGAACGTGCTGACTCGATACCTCGACGGGCGTCGCACCGACAAATGGCGGGCGACCAACGAGCATTTCGTAGAGCACGACACCCAGCGAATAGACGTCGCTTCTGCCATCAACGGCGGCACCTTCAGCCTGTTCGGGTGAAAAGTACGTCGCCGTACCCATCACCAAGCCGGCCTCGGCGAGGTGATCTTCACTCGAGACTGCTTGGGCAATACCAAAGTCCGTAACCTTCACCTGACCGTCACTCGTCAACAGAATGTTGCCGGGCTTCACGTCACGGTGCACAACTCCGTTTTTGTGCGCGTAGCCAAGCGCCGCGGCTACTGGGGCAGCTATCTCTGCCGAGCGTGCCGGCGTAAGCGTCTGTCCTCCACGAAGCATGTCGGCGAGCGACGTACCGTCCACGAGTTCCATGACGATGAAATAGGTGCCTTCATCCTCTCCCCAGTCAAAGACCGGGACGATGTTGGGATGAGAGAGGTTGGCGGCCGCCTGCGCTTCGCGACGAAAGCGCTCAACAAATAGGGGGTCCGCGCTGAGTTCGGGATAGAGAATCTTTAGCGCAACCGCACGATTAAGAAGGGTGTCCTGGGCTCGGTAGACCATTGCCATGCCACCACGAGCAATAAGGTGAGTGACCTGGTAACGGCGTGAATAGAGACGGGGATCGTTTACGGGCTCCATGACAGGACAATCCTACGCTCTACCAATCATTCTTGGGACTTCGTCACTTTGCGCACGTCGTTGAGGTGCCCGACGCCGGAAGTCCGGCCTGTAGGGCGAGGGCGCCTTCCATGAGACATCTCATAACCGGTCCGACGACGGTCGCGCCCGTTGAGGACGGCGCCTGAAACGGCAACACCGCCGCGACGGCGACCGTCGGGTCGTTCGCCGGAGCAAAGGCAATCATCCAGTCATCAGTGTCTGAAACACCCGCGCTCACCTCCGCGGTCCCTGTCTTTGCGGCGGCGTTCTCACTCGCAGGAAAAACGCCATACGCCGTTCCGAATTTCGCGACATTTACCATCCACGGAACTATCTGAGCGGCTTGCGACGGTGTCAGTGGAGTCTTCCAGGCCGTTGGCTTGTAGCGGTCGACGACAGTTCCGTCGGGTCCCGTCACGTAGTCCAAAAGATGCGGCGTCATCATGACGCCCTGGTTTCCCACGGCGCCCGCAATCATGGCGTTCAGTAACGCCGAAACTTGAACGTTCTCTTGACCAATTGACGAGTACGCCAACTGGGGTAGATGATTGGAGAAGTACGAAACAGGTGGAAACTTACTCGCGACCGCGCCGGGCAAGTCAATCGGCGGAACCTGGTTGTAGCCGAAACTATCCGCAGCCGTAGTCATCGCTTGAGCACCAACGTCCAGCCCCACCAGCGCGAAGCCGGTGTCACATGAAGGCGGCAACATCTCCGCAATTGTTCCGCCACATGGTTCGTAATGATAATTGTGAAGGGTCTTAGTGGTGTCCGGAAGCGCGGTCTGAGTCAAGTGCGGATACGTCTTCAAGAGAAGAGACGGGTCCGATACCACCACCGCCGACGTCGTAACAATTTTGAAGCTAGATCCCGGGAAGAAGATCTGTTGGGTCGCGACTTCTCCAAGAGGTGGAAATCCATGGGCGTTGTTCTTGTTGACCTTCGTCCACGCCGCCTCGAACACCTTGTAGATCGACGACGTCAACGGCGCTGGGTTGTACGAGGGATTTGAGTACATTGCCAAAATGTCACCATTTTTCGGGTTGAGCACGACCGCGGCACCGTCTCTGCCGGCTAATGCGTTTCTCATCACGGCCTCGAGCGCTGGCTGCAACGTCAACGTCACGTTGTCCGCGGCCGTCGTTGGCGCGAGCACTTGGGCAAAGCTTTGGGGCGCCTGGGCGTGGGCTGAGAGATAGTTGTTGTACTGCAACTCGAGGGCCCATGATCCGTACGGCGATACGAAGCCCACAAGGCCGGCCGTCAGAGAACCGAGAGGATAGATACGTCTGTAGGTGTTGGAACCGCTGCCGGTAGGCACCGACTGCGCGAGCACGGTTCCATCGGCCGCCACGATTTCACCACGCGCGGCGTTCGTCGTTGCCTGCGAGACCCGGGGATTAATTGACGAGGCGTCGAGGGCCTTAGCGCGAAAGAACTGGATGTTCGCCGACTGCGCTGCCACGAGGACGAACAGCAGCAGTATGACTGTGGCGAGAATGCTGAGTCGGCGTGACATGAGTTAGCCCGTCTTCTTTGCGGTGGTGGTCGTGGTCTTTGCGGTGGTGGTTGTGGTCTTTGCGAGCGTTGTGGTGGTGGTCGACGTCGAGGCCGCGTGGCCCTGCGTCCACTCGTTGTGCAAATAGTTTGCGCTGTTCAACGCGGCGTCCAGCGACGGCTCGCTAATCGTGGCCGCAAGAGCGCGAGCATCGCTCGGACGAAGATGCGCCGAGAGGTATTCGGTGTCAATCACTACGACGGGATGGAACCACAAGACCGACTGAGGTTGACCTTGATACACGGCAACGTATCCTTTGTCGTTGCCTAAGTAGTACGTCGAATAGGCGTACCAATGAACGACCGCGTAAAAGCCCGCGATCACCCCAAGAAAGATGAGCGTCGCCGCGTACGCACGCCACCCCAATTTGCGTCGACGCCGGCGCGGTGGCGCGCTCGAGCCCGCAACGACGGGTGGAGGAAGAGTGCTCACGGTACGTCGTACAGGAGAAGCGGCAACGTTAACTTCGTCGAACTCGAGCAGGATGACCGAGATATTGTCTCGACCTCCAGCAACTTTCGCCGCGCTTACTAAATTCTCGACCGCTAGCTCCAGCCCGTTGGGCGCACTGGCCAGTCGAGCCAACGTATCGGCGTCGAGTTCATTCGACAGTCCATCGCTGCAAAGGAGAATTCGATCCCCCGCGACGGCGCTGAGCGACGTCACGTCAATTGAAATCGTGTCCTCAACGCCTACGCCTCGGGTGAGTTGGTGGCGCCGCGGGTGTACTGCCGCCTCTTCGGACGTCAATCGACCCATGCGGACCCACTCTTCGGCAACGCTGTGATCCTCACTCAACTGACGAAGCGCACCATCACGAAGTTGGTACGCCCTGGAATCGCCGACGTGAACCAACGTTGGCGAAATGACGCCGTCCACATCGTGAGTAAGAGCGACGGCGATAATCGTCGTGCCCATGCCAAAGTGCTCAGGGTTTTCTCTTGCGTCACGTACGACGGCCTTATTGGCATTCTGTATCGCTTCAACCAGTCCTTCAACGCTTTGGTTGACTAGAAATTCATCACGAACGAGTTCGATGGACATATCCGCGGCCACTTCACCGGCCGCGTGACCACCCATCCCATCAGCAATGATCGCCAACGTCTCGTTAGCGAAGAGGGCGTCCTGGTTTGACTGGCGTACGAGTCCAATGTCCGTCGCCGCTGCGTAGCGCCAACGCGTCAACGAACCACCTCAAAGAGAACGCCGCCCACCTGGACGACGTCACCGCGTTCGAGGTGAACACGGCCCCTCACGAGCTCCTGATTGACGTAGGTGCCGTTAGTCGAACCGAGGTCCTCGATCGAGAGGTCACCCTCGTCGTTGGCGACTCGAGCGTGACGTGACGAGAGGTACGTGTCATCAAGGCTGAGGTCACACTCACCACTTCGCCCGATCGTGACACCTGTCTCGACATCGACGCGCTCCCCGCCCCGGTCCAATGGTTCGATAAACGCAAGAGCCAACGAGCCACGTCGCCGGTGGCGAGTTCGTGCAACTTCATCAACTGGGCGTGCTTGCACCGAGGCGACACGCAACACTCGCGCAAAGAACAAAATGGCAATCACCATTACGAGAACTTGCAACGGACGAATGACGGCCGCGTAGTTCGTCAACGCGACGAAGAGGCTCAAGCGAGCTCAATGCGAAAGTGGAGCGTGCCAACCGTGACGTCGTCACGAGGCGACAGCGAGACGGCAGAGACCCGATGCCCGTTCACGTACGTTCCATTGGTTGACTGCAGATCACGAATCGCGACTCCCTCGCTCGTGCGCCATACTTCGGCGTGTTGGCGCGAGACGTTAGTGTCGTTCACTACCACCGCTACGTCAGGGCTCCTACCAATGATGAGGGGTTGATCTCCGACGGCGAAGGACCTTCCGTCACTGGCGATAAGTCGAGGTTGGGCTTCGCCGCCAACGAAGTCCGTCTTCACCTCAACGGCGCCAGCTTTGAGATCGTCATCGATGAAGATCTCAACTTTGACCGGACCAACAAAGGAGTAGCCCTCGCTCACGGCGTGTTGACGAACTGTCTCTTCGAGTTCGGTCACGAGCGCCTTTTGGAAACCTTCAAATCGCTGAGCATCAGCGGGCCCGAGCCACACGCGAACCGCATTCGCAGAAAGTGGTCCCTGGCTCGAGAGTCTTCGCGTGAGGTCGATCTCGCGAACAATCCGGGTTCCAATTTCAATTGGTTGCAGCGAACCCCTGAAGGGTCGCGAAAACGTCATCTCAAAGAGTCGCTCAAGGCGATTTTCAACATTTTTCAGAACCATGGCACTCTTGATTGTACCGGTAGGCCCAACGTCTTCGGGGGTCGAAAGGACATGAGAAATGGCTGGACTATTGTTGCAAGGTCTCAGGGCGAGTGGCGAAATTGGCAGACGCGCAGGCTTCAGGTGCCTGTATTCGAAAGGATGTGGGGGTTCAAGTCCCCCCTCGCCCACCCGGTGTAGTTCGTGTAGTTCGCGGGACTACTCCGATTCGTTCGCGTAGCTACCGTGCAGAAGCACGCTCGAGCCTGGTTAACGCGTAGGAGTTGAAATCGCCGGGAAAGTGCCTTCGATCGATTGCACTGACCCTTCGGATGGAACCGGCGGCGGGCGTGTCGTATAAAGACTCGCGTCTTACAGCGAAGCAATGACACGATTGAGCGCTCGGGTCATGGCCGGCAAGAAATTCGCCAGTGACTCGCGCTTTCGCGATTGTCGCTCTTACTTTCCACCAGGTGAGCAGCCCGAGGTCATTTGGGACTATCGCGTACGTGCGTAGGGGCACCGTAGGATTCGTGGGGATAGAAAAGATATGAGGTCGCAGGGCGCGAACTGAAAATCAAAGGATCATCATTCTCATGTCGCAGAACACGTCCGTCACACCTGACAAGACGAAGATCCCACTTCGAGGCGATATTCAAGGACTTCGGGCACTCGCTGTTGGTGTAGTTCTTCTTGCACACGCGGCCATTCCAGGTTTTGAGGGGGGCTTCGTTGGAGTTGACGTCTTCTTCGTCATCTCGGGATTCCTCATCACCGGACTACTACTAGGCGACGTTGAAAGACACGGCAAAGTTCGCTTCGGCAACTTCTACTCACGACGTGCCTCGCGCATCTTGCCCGCCGCCACGGTGGTGATCGTCACGACCGCCATCGCGTCTGCCGCGATACTTGGAATCCTGCAAGCACGTTCGGTGATGACTGACAGCCTCTGGGCTGTTTTCTTCGCCGCGAACATTCACTTCGCGGCCGTAGGCACGAACTACTTTGCGGTACAAACGGGTACCTCACCATTGCTGCACTACTGGTCGCTCGCGGTAGAGGAACAGTTCTACCTCGTGTGGCCCGCCATCATCGCGCTCGTGGCGTACGCGTGCCGGGCCAAGCAGACGAAACGCGTTCCACGCGTACAAGTCGGCGTGGTTTTGTTGATTCTGAGCATCGTCTCGATGTATCTCTCGGTCGTACAGACCGCGAATAACCCGACCGCAGCATATTTTTCGACGTTGGATCGTGCGTGGGAACTCGGTCTTGGCGCACTGGCGGCTGTGGCGTTACCCTGGTTGACCAGTCTTCACTGGTCGTTCAAGTCTGTTCTTTCGTGGGCTGGCATTGCGGCCATCGCCACGTCAATTGCCTTATTCAACGCGTCGACACCAGTTCCTGGGTGGCGTACGTTGTTGCCAGTTCTCGGATCGGCGGCGGTCTTGGTTGGCGGCATCGGTTCTCCGAGATGGGGAGCTCATCACCTCTTGTCAATTCGTCCTGCCCGCTTCGTTGGTGACATTTCGTATTCGCTCTACCTCTGGCATTTCCCCATTTTGATTTTGGGCGCCGCCTACCTCGGCCGTCGCGACACACTGTCTGTTCGCATCGCTTTGCTCGCCCTGGCCGTACTTCTTTCGGCGGTTTCGTACCACGGTCTTGAGAACCCATTGCGTCACGCCAAAGTGTTCATGCAGAAGTCATACCGGGCACTCTTGCTGTGGCCGGCCGCAGTGGGGCTCGTCGTAACCACTGTCGCTCTGGCGACTCCCGCGTCGGCCTTTGCCGCGTCAACAACTCCTATTGCCAACGTGTCGGTAGTAACGGCTGTAGCAGATGCAGTAGCCGCCGCTCAAGCAAACACGCCGGTTCCCACTGACACCACTCCGAGTCTGCTCACCGCGAGCACCGATCACGTTGACCTCGGTAACTGCGACGCCTACAACACTCCGTCGTGGCACGTCTGTCAATATGGGGACGCTAAGGGATTGAAGACGGTCGTGGTGATCGGTAATTCACATTCGTCAATGTGGGTACCGGCACTATCCGTCGCGGCCAAAGCCGCCAACTGGAAGTTCTACCCCATCGTTGACGAAGCGTGTGGATACGAACAATTTGTGAATCTCAAGAAACTGTACGGGGCCAAAAACCATTGTGCGGTGTGGTACGACAGAGCCCTATCCATCATCAAGGGGCTGCATCCAGACGTCATCGTTGTCGGTACGTACACCGGTTCATCGAAGTGGGCTCAGGGCGAGCCGATCATGCTGAATCAACTCAAGCAACTGACGAAAAGAATAATCGTGCTGAGCGACACGTCGTCTATTCCAAGTCCAGCTGGTTGCTTGCTCAGTACCGGCGTAACGCAAAGTAATTGCCTTTGGCCAATCACGTCAACGCGAGCCGCGTACACCATACTTACGAGCAACATTGCTACCAATACTGGCTCACAGTTCATCAACGTCACTCCGTGGTTCTGCGATGACAAGCTCTGTCCCAGTCTCATCAACAACATTGTGCCGTCATTTGACGGCGCGCATTTGACACCTCAATACTCGACGTACCTCGGAATAGCGATGGGAACGGCTCTGAATTTGCGCGGGTCGAAAGTTATTGAGCCACTGTCGATTCCAGTGCCCGTCACCACACCATGAAACTATTCAGCGAAGACGGTCCGGATCTACTCTGGTGACGTTCGGGTCCACAAAATCCTTTCTCAATATCCAAAGACGCCAGAGATCCGTGCCGGTGCAAATGACTTTCTCGACGTTTCGCAATGTGCGGCGAAGTATTTTAATTGTTCACTAAGAGACGGTCTAAATTCCCAGATCACTTAGTACCCTTGCGAGACGCTTAACCTCTAGCGTTCAGCGACTCAACCGAAAGAT
>DATCBX010000077.1:0-11806 GCA_036511635.1 Acidimicrobiales bacterium
GACCATGCTCTCTCACTGTAGGTTTCACGCCCGAGGAAAAATGCCACCCACTCACTCTGGCGCGAGCCTGTGACATTCGGTTTTTTAGAGTCGGTCGCTCAACTCACTGACCTTTACGCGCAACCTTTGCGCTTGATCGGCCCCTGAGAGAGGTCCCGAAGCACCCGGAGAGCGACGCCGAGCGAGCGACGCGCCAACTTCAAACAAGGGTGCAAAACGCGCCACGTTCGGATCCTCGGCCACCACAACGCCAAGCGACCGGTTCGTGGCGACGGCGGTCGCGACGAGTTTTCCCACGAGTTCGTGCGCTTGGCGAAAGGGAACGCCCTCGGCGACAAGTTCTTCCGCTATGTCGATCGCCACAAGAAACTGATCATCGGCAGCGCTCTTGGCTACCTCATCGTTAAAACTCATTGAACGATAGGCCCCTGAGAGCGCTCGCAGGACCAAGTGAATCTGGCGTACGGAGTCGAACAATGGTTCTTTGTCCTCTTGAAGGTCACGGTTATAGGACAGCGGCAGACCCTTCAGCGTCACCAAAAGCCCCGTCAAGTTGCCCACGAGTCGTCCACTCTTGCCTCGTGCAAGTTCCGCAACGTCAGAGTTCTTTTTCTGAGGCAACATTGACGAGCCGGTTGTGAAGTCATCACCGAGAGAGGCGAAATTGAACTCGGCCGACGTCCAAAGAACCAATTCCTCACCCATCCTTGAGAGGTGCACTCCCAAAAGAGCCACGTCGAACAGGGTCTCGGCCACGAAGTCGCGGTCGCTCACTGCGTCCATCGAGTTCGCGAAGGCGCTCGTGAATCCCAACAACGTGGCCGTGAGCGCCGGTTCAATATCGAGTGACGTACCGGCAATCGCTCCGGCACCGAGTGGTGACTCGTTGAGACGCTCGCGAGCATCGAGTAGACGATCGACGTCACGAAGGAGCGCGAAGGCGTGAGCGCGTAGATGGTGGCTCAACAGAACGGGCTGAGCGCGCTGTAGATGTGTATAACCGGGGAGGTAGGCGTCCTGATTCTTGTCACCAACCTCGTCGAGAACGGCGACGAGATGGAGTGTCGCGCGAACCGTCTCAGTAATGGCGTCGCGGGTGAAAAGCCGCAGCGTCGTCGCTACTTGATCGTTACGGCTTCGAGCGGTGTGCAACTTCGCTCCCACGTCACCAGCAAGTTCGGTCACGCGGCGTTCGATGGCGGTGTGGATATCTTCATCACTGGTCGATTGAACAAACGTTTCGTTCTCAAACTCACTCAACACTTGGTCGAGTGCGCCAAGCAGCGTTGCGACCTCTTCATCGCTTAGAAGTCCCGCGGCACCGAGACCCTGTACGTGAGCCTTACTGCCCGTGATGTCGTGGGCGTAAAGCACGTGGTCAAAGGAGTAACTCTCAGAAAGGTCCCAGAGCGTCCTGTCCATAGGTGCCGTGAAACGCCCGCTCCAGAGCGTCATGAAACTGGCGGCGTTGCGTTCTTCGCGCCTTGACGAGCCGCCCAGGTCTTCACGCCGAGTCCGTAAATGTGGATGTAGCCCTCTGAGTCACTGTGGCGGAACGTGTCGGCCGCGTCATAGGTCGCGAGGCCGTAGTCGTAGAGAGCCTTCGGGCTTCGTCGTCCCACAATACGCATGAGTCCAGGTGCGTCAAAGCGTATTCGCACCTCGCCCGTGACGTGTCGCTGCGTCTCGGCCATGAAAGCGTCGAGCGCTTCCTTAAGGGGTGAGAACCACATGCCGTCGTAAACCAACTCGGCCCAACGACTTTCCAGTCGAGCCTTCTCGTGCGCGACGTCGCGCTCGAGCACCATATCCTCAAGGTCAGCGTGCGCGCTAATGAGAGCGAGGGCCGCGGGACACTCGTAGAGCTCACGACTCTTGATGCCAACACGACGATTTTCGACCATGTCGAGACGGCCAAATCCCGTCGATCCGGCGCGAGTATTCAACGTCGCTATCAATTCGGCGAGTTCCATGGCGACACCATCGAGCGCCGTTGGTAGCCCGCTGACAAAACTGACGGTGACTTCAACGGGCTCGGTTGTAGTTACACGCGTCAAGGTATAGGGCTCTTCTGGTGGTGCGGCCCAAGGGTCTTCTATGGCGCCGCACTCAATGGCCCGACCCCAGAGATTCTCATCAATCGAGTAGATCTTCTCTTTCGTGGCCTTAATCGGGATGTCCCACTTCAGGGCATAATCCACTGAGTCGGCTCGTGTCATTCCCCAGTTGCGCGCGGGCGCTAGGACCTCAAGATCAGGTGCCAGAGCGTGCGTGCCAACCTCGAAGCGGACCTGATCGTTGCCCTTACCCGTGCAGCCGTGCGCGACGGCTTGGGCGTTGAATTTGCGAGCTTGGTCGACCAGGTGACGAACAATGACTGGGCGCGACAAAGAAGAGACCAGCGGGTATTTTCCTTCGTAACGCGCGTTGGCGGCAATAGCTAACGCACAGAACTCCTCGGCCATTTCACGCTTCGCGTCGACGATCACGCAGTCAATCGCTCCCGCGGCCACGGCGCGAGCCTTAATGTCATCAAAACTCTCTGAGCTCTCGACGTCTTGACCCACGTCGACCAAGACGCACACGACTTCAACGCCCCACTCTTCAATCATCCAACGCACGGCGACTGACGTGTCGAGCCCTCCGCTGTACGCAAGTACTACTCGCTTGGCCATCTCTACAGTCCTTTCACTTTGTTGGGTATTTCAGCAATACCCGCCAACACTCGAAAATCGTGAGCCAGGGAATCGCCCCCGTGCTCCTCGGCCGCGATGACCAGAATCGTGTCGTCACCGGCCACTGAGCCCAAGACGCCGCGAAGTGCGCTGCGATCAAGCGCCGAAGCGACGACGTGCGCACAACCAGGTGGTGTTCGAACGACTACTAGATTCATCGAACTCTCGACTGACACGACCCACTCGCCCATCATCCGTCGCAGGTGATCGAGTGGCGCGGGCGCCATTTTTGGAGACGCAGCCATAACAATGCGACGAGCTCCGTTTTCGTCGCGAACTTTAATGGTGCCGAGCTCTTGGAGATCGCGAGTGACCGTGGCTTGGGTTGCCGCGATGCCCTCGTCGCGAAGACGCGTCACTATCTGAGCGGCTGTTGAGATGACGTCGTGATCAATGAGTTCACCGATTCGATGCTGGCGTTGAGTCTTCGTCATGCTTCTCCTTTTATCCATCGCAACACGCCGATCATCGCCGAGCGACGGTGATAGACCTGACGCCAGACGCGCGACTGTTCACCGTCCAGCACTTCATTCGTTATTTCGTCGCCGCGATGTGCGGGAAGGCAGTGTAAGAGAATCGCTTCGGACTTCACCAAGCTCATCAACTGTTCGTCCACGCGAAAGTCCACCAAGTCGGCTCGACGCCGCGCAGTCTGATCTTCCATACCCATCGAAACCCACGCGTCGGTGTAGACAACGTCAGCCCCTCGAACAGCCTCGGGCGCGGAGTCAAAGAGGCGCAGTGTGCCCCCACCCTCCACGGCGAACGGATCTTCTTCCCCACCGGACTTCAGTTGATAACCCGCCGGAGCACCGACGTTGACGTTCACGCCAAGACGAAGGAGTGCAACGGCCAATGAGCGCGTGACGTTCGTCGCGTCGCCCACGTAGGCAACATTGAGACCCTTGAGAGCGTTCACGTCACCCCTCGCGAACTCGTCGGCAATCGTCAACACGTCCGCGACTGCCTGGGTAGGGTGCGATTCGTTGCTCAAGAGATTTATGAGCGAGAGTCGACCGTTCGTCGCTTTGTGCATTCGAGCAAAGACTTGATGGTTGCGCACGCGCAGCGCCGCGATGGCGTACATTTCGGCGATCGTTCGACCTACGTCCTCTGCCGACTCTCGGCTATCGAGGCCAATCTCTTCGTCACCAAAGAAGGTGGCGTACCCGCCAAGTTCGTGAACCGCCGAGGAACTCGAGGCCCGGGTGCGAAGACTCGGGCGCTCAAAGATAAGTGCCACGCCTTGACCCTTGAGCGTCTCATCGTCGAAGGGCGACGTGGCCAGGGAATAGATCTTGAAGAGTTGAACGTCGCTGAGACCTTCTATCGTGACAAAGTTCCGTGTCATCGCGTTACCTCCGTCGTGTTCGCCACTCCATTTAGCGCGTCTCGCAGCGCGTGAAGTGTCGTGCCGTTGGCCAAAATGACGCGTTGGGCACCGTGTTCGAGCGCGTCGAGAGCAGCCATCATCTTGGGACGCATTCCGTCACGGGCGGCGCCTTCGTCGATAAGACGCTGCACTTCAAGAGCGCGAACCGAACTCAGCGACGTACTCGCGTCGAGAGGATCGCTACGAAGTTGGTCGACGTCGCTCAAGAGCACCAGTGCCGTAGCGCCAAGGGCTCCAGCCAAGGCACCAGCCGCCGCGTCAGCGTTACAGTTCACGAGGTCGCCCGACTCATCGACGGCAATCGAGCTCATCACTGGCGTCACGCCGCTCTTCCAGAGCATTTCAATAAGCGACACGTCCACTTTGGGCGACACTCCTGCGCGAAGCCACGGCGCTCCGAGCGCGGTCGCACTCAGTACTGAGCCGTCAACGCCCGAGAGGCCTACGCTCGCCAGTCCCGCTTGATTGAGGGCAGCCACGAGGTGGAGATTGACTTGACTTAGGGCCATAGCCACGTATTCCATCGTCTCTTCATCAGTCACGCGCAGACCTTCGTGAAAATGACTCTCGACACCCACGGCGTCGAGCAAGGATGCAATCTGTGGTCCCCCACCATGGACAATGATGACGTTCGTCAACTTTCCCCGCAGGGCCACGACGTCGCCCGCCAGAGCGTTGAGCACTTCAGAGCGTGGACTGAGAGAGTCCAACGCGTGGCCACCAATTTTTACGACGTAGTTCGTCACGGCGTGATTCCCACGAGAGGCAATCCAAGCGTCTCGTCGCGACCCGTCGAAACGTTCCACGCCTGAATCGCCTGACCGGCCGCACCTTTGGTCAGATTGTCGAGAGAGCTTAAGGCGAGCAGCCAGCCCGTTCGCTGGTCTACCCTCGCGCTCACGAAACAGAGATTGCTGCCGAGAGGATCTTTCAGTGCCGGCGGATCGTTTGTAACGACAACGAAGGGATCACTCACGTAGGTCGAGCGCAGTAACGACAACGCGTCTTCGGTCGTGAACGAAGTCGAGGTGACGCGTGCGTACGCGCTGACGAGCATGCCGCGTGCTACCGGAACCAAGTGGGGGGTAAAGAGCGCGGTCACACGGAGTTCTTGTTGGATCTCGGACGTATGACGATGATTAAGTAGTCCGTACGCCTCGGCGTTACCCGAAAGGCGCGAGAAGTGCAGGCGATCGCTCGTCGCGCGACCCGCACCAGAGGCTCCACTCATCGCGTTGACGACAAGATTCTCCAGACCAACGAGACCTTCATCACAGAAAGGACCCAACGCGAGCGCACTCGCCGTGGGGTAACAGCCTGGTACTGAGATCAACGACGCACCTAGAAGCTCGCTGCGATGACGCTCGACGAGCCCATAGACCGACGTTGCCAGCAGTTCAGGCGACGTGTGGTCGTGTCCGTACCAAAGTGGATAGTCACTTGGATTCTTGAGTCGGTAGTCGGCCCCGAGGTCAACAACCTGGACACCGCGCTCGAGAAGCGCGGGCACGAAGGACTGACTTTCCCCGTGAGGTAAAGCGAGGAATACGGCGTCGACGTCTGAGGTCAGGATATTTGAAGAAGGTTCCACCATGAGACGTGGGTAGGCCGCCGCCAAAGCGGGTACGTGCTCAGCAATACTTTTGCCGGCACTGGAAGCACCCGTCGCGATCGCCACTTCGAGGTCGGGGTGAGACGCCATGAGTCGAAGTAACTCTGATCCGGCGTAACCGGTGGCTCCCATGACTCCTACACGCATATGCCATTTTATGCACACCGGAGAGTAAAAACGCAACTTTCTTCCGGTTCGGCTAACCTGCTTCAATGTCGCGACGGGGTTGGGCCTTATTTCTGGGTATGGCCGTTATATGGGGCATTCCCTACCTTTTGATCCGCGTGGCCGTCCGTCAACTTGATCCTGGCGTCTTAGTTCTCATGAGAACAGCGCCGGCCGCGCTGTTATTGGCACCACTTGTGATTGCCAAAAAACAGCTTCCATCACTGATGCGGAACTTCAAATGGATTGCCATCTTTGGCGTCGCCGAGTTCGGGATTCCTTGGTACTTGATGGCGACGTCAGAGAGGCACATCACTAGTTCGCTCACCAGTCTGTTGATCTGTTGCGTGCCACTTTTTGCCGTCATTGGTCAGAGAATTCGTCGAACAGAGGATCACGTCGCGCCCCGTCGCTACCTCGGACTGGCTATAGGAGCCGTGGGTGTCGCGTTCCTGGTTGGCCTCGATTTGAGCGGTGGCTCCATCACGTGGATTGGCTTGATGATGGGAGTGTGTCTTGGCTACACCGTCGGACCAATCATTCTTGCGACGAAATTGAGAGACGTCGCGGGGCCGACGGTCGTTTTGGGCGCTACCGCATTCGTTTCGCTGTGTTGGATTCCTTGGGACCTGGCTCACTGGCCCTCGCACGTCTCGGGCGAAACGTGGTCGTGCGTTGCGGTGCTCTCAGTGGTGTGCACAGCGGGCGCCTTCCTCGTCTTCTTCGCGCTCGTCAAAGAAGTGGGCGCCACTCGTGCAGTTGTTGTTACCTACGTCAACACTGCAATCGCAGTGGTCTTAGGTATCGTTGGATTGAACGAGCCCTTGACCGTGGGCATCATGATTGGCTTTCCATTAGTCATTGTCGGCAGCGTCTTTGCAACTAGCAGTCGACAACCTGTTCAGGTCTCTTAGAAACTTTCGTACTGCGCCGAGAGGCGCACCTCGCCGTCGACCGTCAGCCAAAGTTCTCCGGGCGCGGTAACGAGTGTGACGACATCCTCTCGATCAATTGACGCGTGGTGTGACACGCTCACGTTACGTAGCGGCATGGTGACAACTTCACAGAGCGCCTGCCACAGGGCTGCGTTATTGACGTGTCCCATCGTGTCAACGTCGGCTGCGCGAAGGGTCCAGGGGCGACGCTCAGCACTATCGGGTATCGGCGCTTTGGAAAGGCGACCCGATACTTTTCGATCGCGCGCCACCTCGCCATAGACCTCAAAGAAGCTTTCTCTCAATCGCACGGGGTGGCCCGACGGATCGACCGGTACCCAGATAGCTGCCGATTCGAGCACCAACCGACCTTCAAAGTCGAAGTTTGTTCGTCGCTCGGCCCAGGCCGGTCCCACGCCACCGCACCACGTCGTCAGCGTTAAGAGATCGAGGTAGCGCGGTACGTGTGCCCCCTCGACGAATCGTAACGTCGTACGCCGCACCACCCAGGGATCGACTGACGCAACGACCGAATCGTGCGAGTCGTCTGTTGCTACGTCTTGGAGCAGACGCGCGACGCCGTCGAGTCGTAGAAGACCGTTCGCGTCGGCGTCGACCATGCGAACGCGAAAGTCGCCCCGGTAGTGGCGGCCTTGGTCGTTGAGGGGGACGAATTCAATCACTGAAATTAGACGACACTCCTCAACGAAGCACCGCTCCTAACGAGGTGGCCACGTCAATCAACGCGGCGCGGGCCTCACTGATCTCTTTTTCACTCAACGTACGTTCGACCGAACTCAGGCGAACGTTGAAAGCCAAACTACGGTTACCTGCGCTCAGGCCAGCGCCCTCGTACACGTCGAAGAGGGTGACCGATTCGACGAGATCACTCACACCACGAAGTGCGTGAGCGAGATCGTGGGCGTTCACGTGGCGAGGTGTGACGAACGCCAAGTCGAGCACCGCACTCGGGTAACGACTCGGTACCGCAACGAACGAGGATGAGCGCGTGGCCAAACTTGAGTCCGCCAACACGTCGAGGTCGAGGTCGATGAGGCCGAGGCGTCGAGGAGCGGGCACGCTCGCGATGGCATCGACGAGCTCGCGATCAACCTCGCCGACGAACCCGAGTAGAGCACCCGACGCGCGATCGACAAGGGCGCCCGTTCGAGTTGGGTGGAGACCTCGAGGTGCTTCACTCGTTGAACGTACGACCACGTCAGCGAGTCCAAGTCGTTGGGCAATGATGCTCCAGAGCGCCACGGCGGACTTCGCGTCGTCCCCAAGACGAGAAAGCACGATGGTGAGTCGCTCGTTCTCACGAGGCAACGCCAACGTCAAGGAGCCCCCAGTACCACCGTGGGTCAATCGCGGCTCGCTCGCGACGTCGGGGTGCACGAAGACAACCCCAAACTCCGCAAGAATCACGTCGCCAATGCCGCGTTCGTAGTTCTTCGCCCACGCCCGCACGAGTCCCGTGACCAGCGTCGCGCGTAGTACCGATTCGTCAGAAGCTATGGGGTTCGTGACGCGCACACGCGGCTGGCCAGCGTGAAGTAAGTCGAAGTCGGCTTCGCTACCGAGAGTGGGCGTCCACGCTTCAAGAGCTCCCGAATCAACGACAGCGTCACGCAGGCGTCGACGAAGAAGTTGGCGCGCGGTGAGCCCACCCGGTTGGGGCCATGCGGGAGTGCGTCGCGTAAGACGACGGTAACTATGCAGTCTCGCGATCTCCTCGATAACGTCTGCTCGACCTGGTGCGCCCGTTCGAATATCGAGTCGATTGCTCGGTGCGGTAATGAGAAGATGCTTGGACTTCTTCGCGATAGTGAATCCCAAACCTTCGAGAATCGAGGTGACTTCACTACTTTCGATTGCCACTCCCAAGAGCCGCTCAACGTCACCGTCGCGAAGCTCAATGGTAGGTGGCGTTGGAATCGTTCCTCGAACGTCCAGCGGGTCAGCGAGCCACTGAAGATCGGGCACGCTTTCTTTCAAGATCGCGACAAAACGCGCCGCGGCGCGAAGGGCCAGTTGCGGATCAACGCCGCGTTCGAAACGATTTGATGCTTCACTGCGTAGTGCGTAGCGCTTCGATGACCGAGCAATCGACATCGGATCAAAAAACGCGGCCTCTAAAAGAACGTCCGTCGTGTCAACACTTATCTCACTTGAGGCACCGCCCATGATGCCCGCAAGCCCCAATACGTGGTCGTCACCATCAACGATGACGCAGTCCTCACCGGTGTCGCCAAGTCCACGGCCGCTCTTGGCGAGTTCACGCTCAACGCCGTCCAGGGTCGTCAGCGACTCACCCACACGAGCTCGCCGTGCTCGCAACGTTCTTCCGGCGACGTGGGTCGCGTCGTACGGGTGGGTGGGTTGGCCAAGTTCCAGCATGACGAGGTTGGACGCGTCAACGACGTTAGAGATTGGACGCATTCCCGCACTTTGGAGACGCTGGGCTATCCACGACGGTGAGGGCAGGACTTTGACGTTTCGCAGGACCGACACCGTGAGACGACCGCAGAGATCGGGGTCATCGATTTCGGCGCCAGCGAAGTTCGAACTCGCCTCAGTTGAATTTGTCGAAGCGAGCGCCGGCGAACGCAGCGGTCGCTTCAGTCGGGTCGCCAGATCGCGGGCGACTCCCTCAACGGACCACGCGTCGGGTCGGTTACCTTCGACCGAAATATCAAAGACCACGTCGGGGACCATCTTGAGCGCAGCCAGAAGAGATTCACCGACGTGAGGTTCCAGTAGATCATCGAGCAGCATGAGCCCCTCGTGATCATCACTGAGTTGAAGTTCGCGCGCCGAGCAGAGCATGCCGTTTGAGACGACGCCACGCATCTTTCGTTGCGCAATTTCAAAGCCACCCGGCAACACCGCGCCCACGGGCGCGAGGGGCACGTGATTGCCCACCGTAAAATTCATTGCGCCACAGACAATTTCCAACGGACCATTGCCGGCATCAACAACAACCAGTCGAATTCGGTCGGCGCCTTCTATCGTGCGAATCTCGTCCACGCGCGCAACCACCACGTCTTCGAGACCTACGCCAACAACGTTGACACCCTCAACCACGAGTCCCAGGTCGTCAAGAATGACCCGAAGTTCGTCAGTCGACTCCGTCAGATCAACAAATTCTCGAAGCCAATTCACCGAGATTTTCACGAGAACTGTCCAAGGAATCGTGTGTCGTTCTCTATGAGCGCTCGCATGTCGTTCAGTTCATGGCGCATCTGCGCGCAACGGTCAATGCCAAAGCCAAAGGCAAAACCACTCCACTCTTCACCATCGATGCCGACGGCTTCGAGCACCGCAGGGTCTAACATGCCACATCCCCCGAGCTCAATCCAGCCCGTAAAGGAACAGGTCCGGCATCCCTCGCCACGACAGATTGTGCAAGTGACTTCAAACTCTGCCGACGGCTCGGTAAAGGGAAAATATGCCGGCCGTAGGCGCGACGAAATATCGGGTCCGAAATAGGCGCGGGTGAACGTCTCGATGACGCCCGCGAGGTCGCCAAAGGTGATGCCACGATCGACGACGAGGCCTTCAATCTGATGAAAGCCCACAAGGTGACGCGCGTCAGGAGTGTCACGGCGATAACAACGTCCGGGCATCACCGAATGGATAGGCAGCGAGTTCGTCGCCACGGCGTGCTCCATTAGGTGGATTTGCGTCGGTGAGGTGTGAGTTCTAAGGACCACCGTCTCGGGTTCTCCAAGGTCAACGTAAAAGGTGTCCCACATACCTCTCGCAGGGTGAGCGGGTGGGATATTGAGCGCCTCGAAGTTGTACCAGTCACTTTCAACTTCGGGACCGTCGGCGACGCTAAAGCCCATACCAACGAAGACGTCTTCGAGCTCTCGTTGCGTCAAGGCGACCAGACCCGGATGTCCCACGCTGAGCGACCAGGGCACCTCACTGACGACAACGTCGCCCAAGTCAAGGCGATCTGCTTCAAGGTTCACCAGTCGCTCTTCTCGCACCAAGACCGCTCTGCGCTCCTCGAGTGCGTCCTCGATAGTTCGCCGGGCTTCTTGTAGTTGTGCGCCCGCGGCCTTTCGATCATCGGGCTCGAGGGAACCTAGTGATTTTTGCAACGTGGAGAGCACCGACCGCTTGCCGGTAAGTGCTGGCTCGGCCTCGCGCAGTGCGTCGAGGGTCGTCAGGCTCGCGATGCTCGAGAGCAGTTCGTCGGTCTGTTGAGAGAGTTGGGCGAGCGGCGAGGTAGACATGACGTCTAAAGGCTAGGGGTTGGCGGCGGTGTCATCGTGTCTTGACGTCGCCACATTGCCTCGAACGCAATGAGCGAACCCGCGACGCCTGCGTTCAGCGACTCACTCGCCCCCGCCATCTGGATGGTGACGGTGCCGCTACAGAGCGCCACGGCGTCGTCATCAAGTCCAACCGCTTCATTGCCAACGACGACGACCGTGGGCTTAGAAAAGTCGACGTCGCGGTGGCTCACTCCCCCGCGCACGACGCTCGCGAACGTCGTGGCGCCACGTTCGCTGAACAAAGCCAAAGTTTCGGCCAACTGGCCCACGGCAATGGGAAGGTGAAAAATAGAGCCCGCGGTAGCACGAAGCGTCTTGGGATTAAAAGGGTCGACCGACTGACCCGTAAAGATCACGCCGCTCGCGCCCGCCGCGTCAGCGGAACGAATCAGCGTGCCGGCGTTGCCCGGATCCCTCACGTCGTGGAGTACTAAGACCAGCCCGGCACAGACAATGTCAACCACGTTCACCAGGGGTAGACGAATCGCCCCCAAGACGGGCTGAGGCGTCGAGGCGTCGGCGACGAGCTCGAGCACGCCCGAAGCGAGAGCGAACACGCGAACACCTTTAGAAGCAGCGCGCGATTGCAATGCAGCTAGATCGCCGCTCGAAAGACCAGTTGGATCTACGTAGATTGCTTCAAACTCGCTCGACGCGTCAAGGGCAGCGTGAACGAG
>DATCBX010000078.1:0-2257 GCA_036511635.1 Acidimicrobiales bacterium
CGTACATCTCCTTTAACAGTTCCTCTTGGTTCACGCTGCACCTTTTCTTTTCATTCGGTAGCCGAGTTCGCCCGAGAGAGCGTTGGCTTCCGTGACGCACTGTGCGCCCACTTCGTAGACGTGCGCTGTACTGAAGCGCGTCAAAGGCCCCGAGACTGAGAGGGCCGCGATCACCGCACCGTCGTCACGACGCACGGGCGCGGCGACGGCGATGAGACCTAGCTCGAGTTCTTCGGTCGCGACGGCGTACCCTCGTCGGCGAATTCTTCCGAGCTCTTCGTCAAGTTCGACTCGTGAAGTAATCGTGCGCGGCGTCAGGCTTTCAAGTCGGCCTTTTGGCAGTTCCGCCGCGCCGAAGGCGAGGAAGACTTTGCCGAGTGCGGTGCAGTGCAAAGGTTCCGAGCGACCCAGCCAGTTGGTGCCTCCCAGCACGTAGTGGCTGTCCACCTGGGCAATCTGGACCACCAGTGAGTGACGAATCACTCCGAGATTGATCGTCTCTTTACTCATTTCGCCGAGTCGTTCGAGGTACGAGAAAGCGACTCCGGCGAGGTCGGTTTCGGTATTGCCACGCAGCGCGTAGCGAACGAATGCATCGCCGGGGATAAACGCGCCGTTCGCGTTTCGCCTCAACAGCCCGTTGCGTTCGAGGGCATTCAAAATACGCGACGCCGTGCTCTTAGCGAGACCAGAGGACTCGGCCAGCTCACTGAAAGTTACGGGTTGGGTGGCGTCAACCACCTGACGCAACAGCTCAGCGGCGCGGTCGATGGCCTGTGATCCAGAAGGCTTGGTCAGGGCACTCGCTTGCACTCGTTCCATAGTACAGTACGGAGTTCTACAATGTGATTCGTAAACCGAGGGCGTGATGTCCGCGGTTCGCGCGGGAATGAGGTGGGGATGTTCGTCAACAAGATGGCCCGATACGAGCTCCTTTCTCCTGACGCCATTGAGATCCTCGATCGCGGTTGGCGGCGCATCGTCTCAGAGATTGGTGTGCAGTTCGCCAAGCCCGAGGCCGTTGAACTGTTTAAGAAAGCGGGACAGCGCGTCGAGGGCGAAACCGTATGGCTCGATCCTGAGTTCATCATGGCGCAGATTGCCAAAGTACCCAAAGAGTTCGACGTTCAGGCACGCAATCCGAAAAACAACGTGCATATCGGTGGTGACTCCATGGTGTTCAGTGGCGTCTACGGCCCACCATTCGTTAGAGAAGGCAACGTTCGTCGTGATGCCACTATGGAGGACTTTCGAAAATTCTCGATGCTGGCCCAAAGTTTTCCAGAACTGGACTCTGCCGGTGGAGTGATCTGTGAGCCCAACGACGCGCCACTCGATTCGCGCCATCTCGACATGATCTTTGCGCTGCAAACGCTGACCGACAAGTTCTACATGGGCAACGTGGTCTCGGGCCCGAACGCGCTCGACACGATCAAGATGACCGAGATTCTCTTTGGTGGTCGTGAGACCATCGAGAAAACGCCCGCGACGATCTCGCTCATCAACTGCAACTCACCCCTGCGTTGGGACGACCGCATGCTCGACGCGCAGTTCGAGTACAACCGGGCCAACCAACCCGTGGTGCTGACGCCGTTCCTGCTCATGGGTGCGATGTCGCCGGTAACGATCCCCGCCGCGCTCGTCCAGCAGCTGGCCGAGGCGCTCTCGGGTATAGCCCTCGCGCAACTTATTCGCCCGGGATGCCCCGTCATCTTCGGCTCGTTCCTCTCGAACATCGACATGCAGTCCGGCTCGCCCACGTTTGGCACGCCCGAATCCGCGATTGGGCTGCTCTGTACTGGTCAACTTGCTCGTCACTTCGGTCTGCCCTTTCGCACCGGTGGAGGACTTACGTCGAGTCAGACGCCCGACGCGCAGGCCGCCTACGAAGCGCTCATGACGATGATGCCCACGTTCTTAACGGGCGCCAACATGGTGATGCACTCAGCCGGTTGGCTCGAGGGTGGACTCGTGAGCGGCTACGAGAAGTTCATTATTGACATTGAGCTCCTGCGCATGTTGCGCGTCGAGTTCACGCCACTTGAAATTGACGAAGCCGCGCTGGCTTTTGACGCGCATCTCGAAGTGGGCCACGGCGGGCACTTTCTAGGCGCCGAACACACCATGACCCGCTTTCGTGATTGCTTCTACCGTCCGATGCTCTCGTCGTCAAAGAATTTCGAACGCTGGTCGCGCGAAGGCGCGCTGGACGCGGCGGCCCGAGCGGGCGAGATCTACAAGAAGACGCTGGAAGAGT
>DATCBX010000079.1:0-2577 GCA_036511635.1 Acidimicrobiales bacterium
AGAAAATGGAACTGCCCGCCCGGTTTAAGAACGCGCCAGACCTCATGAAGCACGGCCGCTGGGTCAGGAACGGTACAGAGCGTGAACGTCGAAAGCGCGGCGTCGCACGAGCCGTCAGATAATGGGATCGATTGACCGTCCAGGCCAACGTGTTCGATCGTGACAAAGGCACTTTCTATTCGCTTGCCCGCGAGTTTTAGGGCGAGCGATTCGGGTTCGACCGCGTAGACCACCTCGATCTTTGAGGGGTAGTAGGGCACGTTGTGACCTGAGCCGAAGCCGATCTCTACAACCTTGCCCGACAGTTCCTCACACACCTTCTGGCGCCATGGTGCCAACGATTGAACGCCACAGGCCTTATCGATGATTCGAGGAAGGATTTTCTCACCGTAGAAGCCCATGAAGTGAACCTATCCTCTCCAGCGAAGATAAGAACTTTCTCTTTAGAGAGGCTCTTTTTAGCGCTCTTCTTCGCCCATTTGAACCGCTGTGAACCAACGCGGCGCGTAGCGCTGCGCCCAACTTTCACTCACCCAACCCTTGAAGATTGCCCGCAACGCGTCGCGGTGCGTGAAGGCCAGGACCAGGTGACCAATAACGACGAAGAAGACCGCGTACGCAACGACGTCGTGGACGAACGTGGCGCCAGAGCGCCACGACACCGGAAAGAATCTGAACCACTGCAACATCACGCCGGTCGCGAGCATCACGAGTATGGACGCGCCGACAAATATGGTGTTCATCTTTTGTCCCGGGTTGAACTTGTCGGCTTCAAGCGTCGACTTGCCGAGCGTTGTAACCCAACGAATCTCGTCGCGAGTCCAGTAGTTAACGCGCCGAACGTCGCGGCGCATTGCGCTTCCCCAAGGTCCAATCAGCGAAATGATGATCGGCAACGGAAGGGCGATACCCGACCAAAGGTGAATCTGCTCGATAAGGTGACGCGGCAGCACCACGCCAAAGAAGGACCCGAAGTAGAGCGGAATGGCCGTGAATATGAGAACGAAGAAGAGCAACGCGTTCGACCAGTGAGCGATACGTTGTACGCGATCGAAGCGAAGTACGCGCGTCGTCGTGGCGAGGTCTTCGGCGAGCGACATCTCAGGTCAACTTTGGATCAGGATTAGTGGGACCGGTCGTGCCGTCGAGCCAACCATTCACCGGGTACCCGTTCTGCTCCCAGAAGCCCGGCTCGACTTGGTTCACGACGCGAATGCCTGAGAGCCACTTCAGCGACTTGTAGCCAAACATCGGCGCGACGTAGAGACGCACCGGTCCGCCGTGCGCGGTCGTGACCGGAGCCCCGAGCATCGAATAGGCCACAATGACGTCGGGCAGATGGGCTTGATCGATGGTGAGGCTCTCTGAGTCGGCATGGTCGTAGGAGTCAAAGCTCACGGCTACCGCCCCTGGTTGAACTCCGACGTGATCCAAGATGTCCGAGAGTTTGACGCCCTCCCACGCAACGTCGGGGACTCTCCACCCCGTGACGCATTGGAAGGCCTTCGTGAAGGACGTCTTGGGCATTGCTTGAAGATCGGCCATCGTCAACGTCGTCGGGCGGTCCACGAGGCCGCTCACGTTCAATCGATACTTTTCTTTACTGATCGTGGGGAAGTTCCCGGTGATCGTGTAGATCCGAAAGCGATCACCACCGGGCAACAGTCCGCCAAGACCTGAACCGAAGGCGTTACCGAGAAAGTTTTGAATGTTATTGCCAAAGGCGACACCGAGGGCGCTGAGTGCCGCGACCCCCAGGAACATTCGTCGCCCTACGTTGACCCGTTTCTCTGGTTCGCTTGGCGCAGGGTTGTGAGACTCAACTGACATAGACGTCACCCGATTCTGGTGCGCTTCGGACGATCCGAAACGACACCGACGCACGTCCCTTGCGACGACACGCCTCTAGTCTGGCGCACCCGACCAACGAAGATACGTCAGACATCGCGCCAGACGCGATGGTGGTGTCAACTTTGACCTTCAGCGACATTTACATATCGTTGAGAGTCCCTCTCGCTCATGACTCGAAAGGGGCCAGGTACAATTCGTCGCAGCAAGGTCGACGCCTTTATGCACCTCGTCGTTGCGTCACGAAGAGGCGTCGTAACAGGAGTACTGGCCACTGACTGAACGAAGGGGGACGAAAACCATGGAACGTCCGTTCTCCCACGTCAACGCCGTTGGCAAATTACGTATGGTCGACGTGACGAACAAGCGCCTCACGCGACGCCAGGCGCTCGCTCGTTGTCTCGTTGTCACGTCGGTTGACATTGGTGCGCTCGAAGCGCGACACGACGGGATCGACCCCATCCTCTGTGCTCGCATAGCGGGCGTCGCGGCGGCGAAGCGAACGGCAGAAATCATTCCGCTGTGCCACACGCTGAACTTGAACGACGTCGACGTCGAGTTGAGTCGAAGTGACAGAGGAATTGAAGTGACGACAACAGTGACGGCTACCCAGCGTACGGGCGTGGAGATGGAAGCGCTCACCGCGTGCGCGTTCGCTGCGCTGAGCATCGTGGACTCACTACAAAGCGCAGACCCAGACGCATGGATCGATGAACTCGTCGTGCTGAA
>DATCBX010000080.1:0-5915 GCA_036511635.1 Acidimicrobiales bacterium
GTCTACTGATCCGCGTGAGGGAAAGTTAAGCAGGTGCACGCAAGAATGTCAAGTGAATCACCTCTCATTTTTTTGCTTATTTCCTTGTAATTACTGCATCTTGCAAAATTCTTGTGCCAAAGCCCAGTGTGTGGAGGGTCAATTTCCTTCTCAATCGGCGAGGTCTTGTCATCGACTCCGAACAACGCCAACCCGCTCGGGGGCATGACCTTGGAAGCGGTCTTGAACCTTTAGCCGAGCGCGACGATCAGGTTCGGCTCGCTCGCGGCACGCACCTCATCGAGTGTCACACCCGGTGCCAATTCTCGAAGCACCAGTCCCTCGGGTTCGACGTCCATCACGGCGAGGTCGGTGATGATGCGCTGCACGCATCTCGTTCCGGTGAGTGGTAGCGAACACTCATTGACGATTTTGAACGAACCATCTCTCGAGATGTGCTCCATCATGACAATGACGCGCTTGGCACCGTGCACGAGGTCCATCGCCCCGCCCATGCCCTTGACCATCTTGCCGGGAATCATCCAGTTCGCCAGATCGCCTCTCGTCGACACCTGCATGGCGCCAAGCACCGCAACGTCGACGTGACCGCCGCGGATCATCGCGAACGACGTCGCTGAATCAAAGAAGGACGCTCCGGGCAGCACCGTGACGGTCTCTTTGCCCGCGTTGATGAGATCGGGATCAACGCGGTCTTCAGACGGGTACGGTCCCACGCCAAGAATACCGTTCTCTGAGTGCAGCACAACGTGGATACCCTCGGGAACAAAGTTCGGTACCAACGTCGGCAGTCCAATACCGAGGTTGACGTACTGGCCGTCCCTCAACTCTTGAGCAACGCGCGCGGCCAGTTGATCTCGACTGAGGGCGCTCATTGATTCACCGTCCTTCGTTCGATCCGCTTCTCGACACCGGGCGTGTGGACGACACGTTGAACAAAAATTCCCGGCGTGTGGATGCTCATCGGATCGAGCTCGCCGGGTTCGACCAACTCCTCGACCTCGGCAATGGTCACTCGTCCGGCTGTTGCGCAGAGAGGGTTGAAGTTCGCGGCACTCTCTTCGTAGATCAGATTGCCGTCGCGGTCGCCGTAGCGCGCGTGGACCAACGCGAAGTCGGTGCGAATCCCTCGCTCCATGACGAAGCTCGTTCCGTCAAACTCACGGACCTCCTTGGCCGGCGAGGCCAACGCAATCGCGCCGTGTTCGTCGTAGCGCCACGGCAATCCACCTTCAGCGACCTGCGTGCCAACACCAGCGGGCGTGTAGAACGCCGCGATGCCCGCGCCGCCTGCTCGCAGCCTCTCGGCCAGCGTGCCTTGGGGAACCAGCTCGACCTCAAGCTCGCCCGATAGAAACTGACGCTCGAACTCTTTGTTCTCGCCAACGTAGGAACCCGTGGTTCGCGCAATCCGCTTCGCGCTCAAGAGCACACCTAGTCCCCAGTCGTCGACGCCACAGTTGTTCGACACTGTCACGAGGTCCGTCGCGCCACTCTCGAGCACCGCACCGATCAACACCATCGGAATGCCGCAGAGTCCAAAACCTCCAACCGCCAACGACGATCCGTTCGCAATGTCCTTGACCGCTTCGTCGGCGGTGCTTATGACTTTGTTCATTTTCGCTCCCATCAATTTCACGAACTACAACCGGTGACGACGTTCATCAATCAACCGATTCGACACCGTCCTAGCTCAGCGCAGCTACGACTGCCGTGCGAGAAATGTTGACGCCCCGCGTGCTGCCCGGAACGATCTGCATCTTGTTTGGTGTGTACGCAATCGTGAGGCCAAGGTCTTGGTCAATGATGATCAGCGAGCCGAGGCCCGCCCAAAAACAACCGTGCGGTCCAAGTGGCGTCACGCTGCTCGCCAGTCCGTAACCCATGCCAAAGTTCGCTTCAATGCCGAGCACCACGTCAACGCCGTGAGCCTGCGTTTCGAAGATCTGCTCGCCAGTCTTTTCGGAGAAGAAGCGCTTGCCTTCAAACTCACCCTTGTTCGTCACGATTGACTGGATTTTTGCCACGGACCTCGCGTTACCGTGGCCATTCGACGCAGGAACTTCCGCGGCGCGCCACCAACGGTCCTGAGGCCAGTTGAAGTCAACCGGTGGTGACGTCCACGCCCGGTACGCAATGGACTGAGGATCGAGTCCTTCGAGCACGCTCCCCTCCGCGGGAATTGCGAAGCTCACGCGAGGCTCTTCAGACGCGGGCAGACCAATGTAGAAATCAGCATCCAAAACGTCGGCGACCTCGGACTTGAAGAACTGGCCAATGGAGGTGCCCGTGACGCGACGAACGATCTCACCAATGAGGTAGCCCTGGGTGACCAGGTGGTAACCGCTTTGAGTTCCCGGAACCCACAGCGGTGACTGAGCGGCGAGCGCCGTCGTGCAAAACTCCCAATCGGCGAGGTCTTCGGCCTTCATTTGTTCCGTCCAAAAGGGCAGTCCGGCGGTGTGACCCATGATGTGTCGCACTTCGATGTCGCCTTTGCCACCCTGCGCAAACTCTGGCCAGTAGTTCTTTACGGGAGCGTGAAAATCGAGCTCACCGCGATCAGACAACATCAGCGCCACGAGAAACGTCATCGTTTTCGTAACCGACCATACGTTCAAGATCGTGTCGCGCTCCCACGGCTTCGTCTTTTCTTCGTCGGCGTAGCCACCCCAGAGATCAGCGACCAGTTCGCCGCGCAAGTAAACCGCGACGGAGGCGCCGATGTCTTCGCCACTGATCAACTGCTGCTCCAGCACGTCACGAAGTGGAGTGAATTTCTCAGTGGTGGTGCCTTGGACAATCGACATCGTTCCTCCAGTTGGTAAGTCATGTACTCAATGAAAGCGTCGCGGTCACCTCCACATAGCCACGAACTTCATCACATTCCTGTGCACGAAAATTCGAGTGCGTGCGCACTTCAATCCAGCGTTCAATGCCAATTTCGTGACGGCGATATCTCATTAAAGAGAAAATTCGCCACAACGAATTTCTGCATGGCGCGCACTGTAACAGAGGCGTTCATGATGTCAATCACGTTCTCGCCCGACATCGTCGTAGTAAAGATTGTCGAAAATAGTTTCAAATTGTGTCGCGAAAGTGTGACGCCCCGAAGAGTCGAATCAGCACTTTCACTAGTGCGTATTCCCGAGTAGTGAGGTCAGAAGTCGCGAAAATGGACCACAATGCAGCCGCCTACTGGACGCGACGGCGACGCAATCCTTGACCCGTCGCGCGAGTACAACCTTCGACGCGCAACTCGCCAACTCCTCAGCACTCATTACGGAGAGAGAAATTGAATCTTCCCGACTCGCGAACGATATTCTCAATCTTGTGGTCCGCCGCTCACCCTCAACGTCGCATTCCTGTTCCCCAGGAAGTTCAGCGTGACCTTTCTCATCACGCCGCGCGTTGCCCTCAACGTCGGCGACTTCAGCGTTGACGAGGTACACGTCACGATCACCGAACACAAAGTGATGCGCAGCGAACGACGTGAATCGAATGTCGATGGCCGCTGAGTCGAGCATCAGTTTCGGCGCTCTAGGTCCGCCCGACCTTCGCGTCGATCCTCCCGCGCCAGAGGACGCACTGCCAAATGAGAGCAAAGGCGCGCGAACGAAACGAAAACTTCTCCAAGCCGCCGAGAAAGTTTTGAGTGACTACGGCTACCACGACGCATCAATCGTCAAAATCACCGAAGCCGCCGGTGTCGCCCAGGGCACGTTCTATTTGTATTTCTCAAACAAGAAAGAGATCTTCGACGCGGTTGTTGCAGATCTCAACCGTCAAGTACGTCACGCCATGACCGAAAGCGCACGCGGCGCGACGTCACGACTCGAAGCTGAGCGTCTTGGTTTTGCCGGGTTCTTCCGCTTTACCGCCGAGCACCCCGCTCTCTATCGAGTGATCCGTCAGGCGGAGTTCGTATCGCCAGGCGCCCTTCGAAATCACTACGAGAAAGTTGCTGAAGGTTACATACCTCCCCTTCTCGACGCAATGGAGACTGGCGAAGTCGCACCGGGAAACGCGATGATCCTCGCGTGGTCGTTGATGGCAGTCGGTGAAGCGATTGGCATGCGGTGGATCGTGTGGGACGAATCAAAATCTGTCCCCGATGATGTCTTCGAGGAGATGATGTCCATCATCGCGAGAATGCTTGGTGGTACGTCAATGGTGGACACTCGCGATGACCGCCTCGAGAGCGCAAATGAAAACGGACCTTCGGGTGACGACGACTAGAGCAACCGAGATGACTCGCGAATTCGTGATGTCGATCCCCACGAGCATCAACTGCGCGCGAAGAGATTCGACCATTTGTTCCGTCAAATCCTCTCAACAATCTCGGACGCTTTTTACCCTCAGGATCAGGGATAATTCGTGAACCCTAACGACGGCGGGTTGCACGTCATCGGCCATTGGATCACCGAGCGTGCGCGTCTGACACCTCATCGAATCGCGATCGAATTTCGCGGTCTCGAGATCTCCTATGGTGAACTCGAGAACGGATCCAACAAGCTCGCCGCGTCACTCCTCCACCACGGTCTCGTACCCGGCGACCGTGTAGCAACGCTCACTGAAAATCGACCGGAACACGTCGAGTTATTTTTCGCGTGTGCGAAGGCCGGGCTCACGCTCGCTCCACTTAACTGTCACTTAACTGCCGTCGAACTCGCCAATCAACTCGACGCTTTCTCTCCATCGCTCGTTGTCGCGTCGACGTTGCACGGCGAAAAACTTTCGGAGGCGTGCTCTCTCGCCAATGGCGTTGCAACACCGCTTAATCTCGAAGGTCTTATCGCGTCTCTTGACCATCGTGTCCAGTCGATTCAGCTGCCAGCAGTCGGCGATGATGACGCACTCCTCCTCATCGCGACGTCGGGAACCACCGGTGCGCCCAAGGGCGCACTGCTCACCCACGCCAACTGCTTTTGGACCAATCTTGGCCTCGACCTCAGTGTGCCAATCAGCGGTGATGACGTTGTCTTGCAAGTACTCCCGCAGTTCCACGTCGGTGGTTGGAACGTCCAACCATTGCTCGCGTGGTGGAAGGGGGCGACCGTCGTGCTCGAGTCCTCGTTCGAGCCCGCGCGAGTGCTCGAACTCGTAGCGAGTCGACGCGTGACGATGATGATGGGGGTGCCAACGACGTATCTCCTCCTCGCCCAAGAACCCTGCTTCAACGATGCCGATCTCTCAAGTCTGCGAACGGTTACCGCTGGCGGTGCGTCGATGCCTACCGCACTCATCGAACAGTGGCACGCGCGCGGCGTTGAAGTGGTCCAAGGTTACGGACTAACAGAAGCCTCGCCCAACGTCTTCTGTCTCGCACCCGAGGACGCGTTCACCCATGCCGGCTGGGTCGGCAAACCCTACGCGTACGTCGGCGTTGCCCTCTTCGACAACGCGACCGAACGTTTCGTCAGCGGCGCCGGGCGAGGCGAAATCCTCGTACGAGGGCCCAACGTTTTCCCTGGTTACTGGAACAATCCTGAAGCAACGAAGAGTACGTTCCTCGACGGCTGGCTTCGTACCGGCGACATCGCCGAGCGCGACGCCGCCGGTTACTACCGAATCTGTGGTCGCAACAAAGAGATGTACGTGTCGGGAGGCGAGAACGTTTATCCCGCTGAAGTGGAGCAAGTGCTTGCCGCGCACGCCCAAGTGATGGAAGCTGCGGTTCTCTCCGTGGAACATCCCCGTTGGGGCGAAGCTGGCGCGGCGTTCGTTGTCGTGAAACCCGGCGAGGTGCTTGACGTCAATGAACTCACAATCCACTGTCGAGCGAATCTCGCGCCGTTCAAAGTGCCGTGCGAGTTTCACATCATCAGCGAACTGCCTCGATCGCACATTGGCAAGCTCGACAAAAAACGCCTCCGAGAGTCACTGACGTAGATCAGACGTTGCACCGAAGATCGATC
>DATCBX010000081.1:0-3083 GCA_036511635.1 Acidimicrobiales bacterium
ACGCCCAACTTGAAGCGCGAGGATGGAATCTTTTCTCAAAGGGTTCGAGTACCGGCAAGCCCCAGTCGCTCTTTCAAAAGGCCGGCAACGACGGCTTCTACTGGGTGGTGGGCGTTACGGTCACAACATCAACGAAGAACAACGTTGCGTGGACCTTTCGCATCTATCAGAACTCTCAAACAATTTAAGTAGTCAACTCGCCACGAGTTCTGGTGTCGTCACCTTTTGTTCCTGTGTCACAAGGGACCAGAGCGCAAAGTTCAGTGGATAGATGATATAGCCAATGCGCGTCGCGGAGGCAACGCACATCATCACGGCGAAGGTCACGCTCATAATGCCGAGCAGCTGCGAGAGAGACAATGGCCAGTGGCGCCGTGCGAACTTCGTCACGAAATAGCCACCGATAAGGAACGTCACCGGCGCTAAGACGTGACCCAGAGCCGGCACCCAGGTCGTCAAGATATGCCCCGGCAGCGCGCTCGCGGCGGGAGAGGTCACGCCAGCCAGACCCAGCGGAAACGCGAAGACGTTCGCCATGAACGCCGCCGGCGCTCGAATGACGAAGGGCACCGTCGTGACCGCGACAATTGCGCCAACCCACATCAAGAGTCGCTTCCACGTTGAGCGGTCCCCCTTGTTTCGAACGACCAGTAATGCACCTGCGGCCAGCGGCCACGCGGTTAACTTCATCGCGGCCGCGAGTCCTAGGCTGATGCCCGCCAGATTTGTTTGACGACGCTGCAACGCAGCGACGCCGAGGAGCAAGAGCGCGAGGATGGGCATATCGTCGCCGCCCGTCGAGAGGAACAGCGCACCGGTGGGCAGCGCTATGAGGACTTGCGCGACGCGAATCTTCTGTTTTCTCGACAGACGCAACAGCGCGAGAGCCCAACCGCTAGCAAGAAGCGTCATCAGCGTCATCACGATGCGCGCGTCGGTGAGACCTTCGCTTTTCTTTGAGCCCGCCGAAGGAAGACCAAAGACACCCATGAGTGGAAAATATGGGAAGAAGGACTCGAAGGCAGGAAGCCCGCGTATTTCATTGATGAGATGTCCATGCTTGTCGTAGACGCGGTAGGGATCCTGACCCTCTAAGAGAAGTTGGCCCGAACGCTCGATGACGCCCACCTCTGGTTGAGCGTCACCGTGGCCACCGTTGAGTGACCGCCAGTGGGTTTCAAGTCCAAGTGGCATGAACACGGCACCAAACACAACAATCACGAGCAGTACCACGCGGGCCACATTCTCTCGTCGCACAACTCGTCGAGCGAGCAGTAACGCAACGACCGCGACGATTGCGTAGGGAGCGACCGTTATGTAACCCCACTGCCACTGCGCCGACTGATGTGACTTCCAGCCAAGGACCAAGGAGAAGCACGCCGCGAGCGCGTACAACAAGCCGTCACCGGTCAGCGCGTCGAGCGAGTTCCAGCGCATCAATAATCGATCGCGCACGTTCCACGTCCGCGCGCTCGTCCGCGCCCACATGGGTTCAATTGTACTTAGGGGGTGGCGGACAAATGCGATGCGACTATTCCTTCACGAGAGACGTCGCACGGCGAAGTGGACTCTGCGTCTTGGGCGGAATCGGTCCCAGCAAAAAGTCTTCGATCAGGAGGAGACAAATCTTTGTCTTCTCCTTCAACACCGAGTGCGACGCACCGGGCAGCACCGCTAACTGTGCCTCAGGGATGGCTTCATACATTGACGTGGTGTGCTTGAGTGTCGCGGCGTCGTCGTCACCGACCAGGATCAACACCGGTACCGTCACCGATTTCAAATCGTGGACACGAAGCGTTGGTTGTTCTTTGATCAGTTTCAGAAATTTCTGCACGACTACCGCGGCGTGTCCCACACCGTCTGGTGAGTGTTTGGCGTACTTCTGGGCAAACTCAGGGAAACCTGGACTCTCCGGCGTGAAGTCCTCCATTTTTACGAGTCCCTCATGGTGATAGTTACCACCGACGAGGACAATTCGCTTGAGTAAGTCGGGACGGCGTAGGGCCACAAGGAGCGCCACGTTGGCACCGTCACTGTGGCCGAGTAAATACACCCGTCGCTTGAGCAGTTCGATGAACGCGATGGTTTCATCGGCCATTGACTCGTAACTAAAGGGTGCGCTGGTATCAGCAGTTCGTCCATGACCACGTCGATCGAACGCCGCAAGTTTGAAACCCTTGGAAAGCGGACGCCCAAGAACTCGCAACAAACTCTCGCTGCTGCTCAGTCCGCCGTGAAGCAAGACAATGGTCTTACCTTTTTTCTTCGGCAGCAGTGCCCAGGTCGGGTGTTCGTTCAAGAGGATCCTGGTCACCTTTGAAATCGTAAGGGTTGAGACTGGTCGAGGCGTCACTGCGTAACCTGGGTCCGTGAAAGCCTTCGTGGTGAGCGAAATTGGTGGTGAACTCGCCATGGGAGTGCACGACGTAGAGCCGTCGCCAACGCACGGCGACGATCTTCTGATTAGCGTCGAGTATTCGAGCGTCAACTTCAAAGACGCGATGGTCGCGAGTTCGAAAAGTCGGGTGCGCCGACTCGATTCGCTCGTCGGTGGCGTTGACGCCGCCGGCGTCGTTACAGAGTCCAGCAACGAGAGCATTCCGCCCGGTACTCGTGTCGCCGTGCACGGCGGAAACGTGGGCGTAGGACGAGACGGTGGTTTCGCTTCTTTCATCTACGCCCCCTCTCGTTACCTCTCTGCGCTGCCTTCATCGATCTCCACCTTTGACGCCATGGTCATTGGCACGGCGGGGTATACCGCCATGGCCAGCGTGCTCGCTCTCGAAGATCGCGGACTCGAGTCCGGCGCGCGCGTTCTCGTCACGGGCGCGACCGGCGGCGTCGGCTCCCAAGCCGTGACGTACCTCTCGCTTCGAGGATTCGAGGCCGTTGCGTCAACGGGTTCGCCCACTGAGTCACGGTGGCTCATTGAGCGAGGCGCGTCGCGAGTCATTGGACGTAGTGAAGTAAGTGACCGACCCGATCGAGTGATGGGAAGCGAACTCTGGGACGGCGCGATTGACTGCGTGGGGGGCGAGACGCTGCACGAAATACTGCGCTCACTGCGTTACGGCGCCGCCGTC
>DATCBX010000082.1:0-10336 GCA_036511635.1 Acidimicrobiales bacterium
CATCGTCGGTGGCACCGAGGTCGTGGGCGTGGGCCACGGCGTCTTGAAGACGGTTCGCTTGAACATCACTTCGAGCAAAGTTCATGGTGCCACCTTGTACAAAATGCGCGTCAATACCGTCAAGGGCAATCGCTTCACCGAGTGAGGTAACGGCGTGTTGCAGTTCACTTCGAAGATGTTCGAACGCGTCAAACCCGTGACGGCCAATAACGGCGCTGTCACTTAAGGGGTAGAACGATGATGCCCAACCGCCGTTTCGTCCCGACGCGCCATAACCACAGACTGACTTTTCGAGTAGCGCGATAGAAAGGGAGGGGTCGCGCCGTTTGAGCTCGCGCGCGGTCCACAGACCCGTGAAACCTCCGCCCACGATCGCGACGTCCACGTCGAGGTGGTGGCGTAGTGGCGCCCTGGGCGTTACTGGTTCATCGAGAGATGACCACCACAGGGAGTGTGGAGGCTGCACTAGATGTTGAGCTTGGCCGCTCCGGAAAAGACATCGTGAAGCACACCGACCATGAAGTCAATGTCGTCACGCGTCGAGATCAACGGTGGCGCGAGTTGCACAACGGGGTCGCCACGGTCGTCGGAGCGACAGATCAGCCCGCGACGGAACATCTCGGGCGAGACGTAACCACGAAGGAGTTGTTCAGCGTCGTTGCCAGACCAAGTCTCTTTGGTTCCTTGGTCCTTGACGAGCTCAATGCCCCAGAAGTAGCCCGTGCCTCGCACGTCGCCAACGATGGGGATGTCCTTAAGGCCGAGGAGACCCTGGTGGAAGTATTCCTGGTTGGCTTGAACGTTCTCGATGATTTTTTCGTCTTCAATTATTTCGAGGGCTTTGAGGGCCACCGCGCACGACGCCGGGTGTCCAGCCCAAGTGAAGCCGTGCAGGAAGGCCGCGTTCTCGTCCTGGAACGGCTCGGCCACACGGTCCGAAACGATCATCGCACCGAGTGGTGCGTATCCGGCCGTGATGCCCTTGGCGCAGGTGATGATGTCAGGCACGTAGTCGTACTTCTGGCCGCCGAACCATGATCCAATGCGACCAAAAGCGCAGATCACTTCATCCGAGACAAGTAGTACGCCGTAGCGATCACAGATCTCGCGTACTTCCTTCCAGTAACTCTTGGGCGGTACGAAACAACCGCCGGCGTTTTGTACTGGCTCGAGAAACACCGCGGCGATGGTCTCAGGGCCCTCGCGAAGAATCGCTTCTTCGATTTGGCGGGCCTGCCAAAGTCCAAAGGCTTCAAAGTCGTCACCGTGGCGTTCCGCACGGTAGAAGTTCACGGCGGGCACTTTGATGGCTCCGGGCACGAGAGGTTCAAAGGGCTTGCGGTACGCCTCGAGTGACGTGATGGTTAGAGCGCCGAGCGTCGTGCCGTGATAAGCAACGTCGCGGCTGATGACCTTGTAACGATCGAGGTCGCCGCGCATCTTGTGGTACTGACGGGCCAATTTCCAAGCACTCTCAACGGCCTCTCCGCCACCGGTGGTGAAGAAAACTCGATTGAGATCGCCTGGGGTGAGGCTCGCAAGACGCTCGGCCAACTCGATGGCTCTGGGATGTGCGTACGTCCACAGCGGGAAGAAGGCCAACTCGGACATCTGCTTCGCTGCCGCGTCGCCAATCTCCGTGCGACCGTGTCCAAGAGAGTTCGTGAACAGACCCGAGAGACCGTCGAAGTACTTGGTCCCGTTCGCGTCCCACACGTGCGTGCCTTCGCCGCGCACCATGATCGGCACCTCATGGTGTTCGTCGTAAGCACCCATGCGCGACATGTGCAGCCACAGGTTGCGTCGGGCCCGCTCGGAGTAATTGTGGCTTGCGTGTTTCTCGTCGGTAACGACGATGCCGTCGGTTATGGCTTCGTGAAGTGTCACTTTGTCCCCCATGCGTAGGTCTGCTTCGCTAGTTTCAGATACAAGAACGTTTCAACCTCGGTGACGCCCGGAATCGAACGAATCGAGTCGTTCAACAAGTGCACCAGGTCGTTATCGTCTTCGGCAATAACTTCGGCGATGATGTCGAAACTGCCGGCGGTCATAACGACGTAGTTGGCTTCGTCAATCGCCGCGATTTTGTCCGCCACGAGTCGCACGTCGCCGTGCACGCGTATACCAATGAGAGCTTCGCGACCGTAACCGAGCTGAAGGGGATCGGTGATCGCGACGATTTGCATCGTGCCGGAGTCGCGCAGCCGTTGGACGCGGCGACGAACTGCTGCTTCAGAGAGTCCGATCTCTTCGGCGATGGCGCCGTAGGCGCGTCGACCGTCTTGTTGCAAGAGGCTGATGATCTTTCGGTCCGGTGCGTCAAGAACGCCGGGAGCAGTATTGATGAGCTCGATATTCGAACGTTCGTCGTTCGTTTTGCTTTCGCGTTGTGGTTTTGGTCCCGGCATTGGTTGCTCCCCGCTCGGAGACTTGTGGTCTCTGAGGCTGCGGATAATGACAGTATAGGCGTAAATGGCGACGGATTGCGCCGTCATTTACGCCAACGACGACGCATATCTCACCTTGTGGTTGCGAAGCCCGGTGAATCTCTGGCAGAGTGGCGGTGAGCGCTGTTACTTAACAGCCCGATTTTAGGAGCGTCTATGCGTCGTTTGGCCAACTTTATTGGTGGCGAGTCCGTTGCGCCCAAGAGCGGCAAGTACGTCGAACTACTCAGTCCGGTCACGGGTAAACCCTTCGCTGAGATGCCTGTCTCGAACGAGGCCGACGTCGATCACGCCTTCCAAGTCGCCGCGAAGGCATTCGTCTCATGGAAGCGCACGACGCCGTCGCAGCGTTCATTGGCGCTCTTAAAGATTGCCGATCTCTTTGAAGCGAACGCCGAAGAACTGGTGGCCGTTGAGTCAGAGAACACGGGCAAAATAATTTCGGTCACGATGAGTGAAGAGATCCCCCCGATGATTGATCACATTCGATTCTTCGCGGGCGCTGCTCGAATGCTTGAGGGTCGAGGCGCGGCGGAGTACATGGAGGGCATGACGAGTTACGTGCGTCGCGAGCCGGTAGGCGTGTGTGGCGCGGTGACGCCGTGGAACTATCCCATGATGATGGCGGTGTGGAAGTGGGCCCCCGCCATTGCCGCAGGCAACACCATGGTCCTCAAACCAGGTGACTCAACGCCAGCGTCGTCACTCTTTATGGCCCAACTCATGGCCGAAGTGCTACCTGAGGGTGTCTTTGGTGTGGTGTGTGGAGACCGCGAGACGGGCCGTGCGTTGGTCGAACACCCAATTCCTGCGATGGTCTCCATAACGGGTTCAGTACGCGCAGGTATGGAAGTAGCGGGCGCCGCCGCCAAAGATCTCAAGCGCGTGCATCTCGAACTCGGTGGCAAAGCGCCGGTAGTGGTGTTTGACGACGTCGATATTGCTACTGCGGTTGAAGGTATCGCCATCGCTGGCTACTTCAACGCGGGCCAAGACTGCACGGCCGCGACGCGGGTCTTAGCTGGTGCGGGTGTGTACGGCGACTTCGTCGACGCGCTGGCCGAGCAGGCCAAGAACACCGTTATTGGTGCGCCCGATAACGACGAGGCGCTCTTTGGTCCAGTGAATAATCTGAGTCAGTTCCAACGGGTGACGGGCTTCTTGGGCCGCACTCCCGGACACGCTTCGGTCGTGGCGGGCGGCTCGCGCGTCGGTGAAGATGGCTATTTCATCGCGCCTACAGTCGTTGCGGGTCTGCACCAAGACGATGAGATGATTCAAAATGAGATCTTCGGACCCGTCATAACGGTGCAGAAGTTCTCCGATGACGCAGAAGCACTTGCGTGGGCCAACGGCGTTGACTACGGACTGGCGTCGTCGGTCTGGACCAGAGACCACGGCCGGGCTATGCGTTTTACGCGAGATCTCGACTTCGGATGCGTGTGGGTGAACACCCACATTCCACTGGTCGCCGAGATGCCGCACGGCGGATTTAAGAAGTCCGGCTACGGCAAAGATCTCTCGGCTTATGGTTTTGAGGACTACACGCGCATCAAGCACGTGATGCATAATCTCGATTTTTAGAGATGCGAGCGTCGCGGAGCAATGGCTCCGCGACTGATTAGCGTGGTAGCGAGTGAAAGGGTGATCAACGATGATCGTCGGCGTAGTCAAAGAAATCAAAACTGACGAGTACCGTGTGGCGCTGACGCCGGCGGGTGCTCGGGAACTTAGCGTCGCGGGACACCGTGTGCTCATCGAAAAAGGTGCTGGTGTTGGATCGTCGATCCCCGACGCTGACTACGTAGCCAACGGAGCCACGATCGTTGACACAGCGGCTGAAGTCTGGGTTGAGAGCGAGTTGTTATTGAAAGTAAAGGAGCCGATTGCACCGGAATATCAACTCCTCGGTGCGCACAAAAATCAGGTCCTCTTCACCTATCTGCATTTGGCGGCGTCGCGCGAATGCACCGATGCGTTGATCGCGTCAAACAACGTGGCCATCGCGTACGAAACGGTTCGACTGCGCGACAACTCACTTCCGCTGTTGACGCCAATGAGCGAAGTCGCTGGTCGAATGGCGCCTCTCATGGGCGCGCATCACCTGATGCGTCCAGGCGGCGGACACGGAACGTTGATCGCGGGCGTGCCAGGCGTTGCACCAGCGAACGTTGTCGTCATTGGCGCTGGCGTCGCGGGTCTGGCCGCGGCCACGATGGCCGCGGGACTCCACGCGAACGTCAAAATTCTTGATCGCAATCTCGAGCGACTTCGTCAAGTTGATATTCACTTCGACGGTCGCGTTGAGACAATCGCCTCGTCAACGTTGGCCATCGAAGAGGCCTGCCTTCAGGCCGACATAGTCATTGGCGCGGTGCTCGTTGTTGGCGCGAAGGCCCCCAAGCTCGTTAGTAACGAACTCGTTGGTCGTATGCGTGACGGTTCGGTGTTGGTGGACATTTCGGTCGACCAAGGTGGATGCTTCGAGGCCACTCGTCCGACGACCCACACGAATCCGACGTTCGAAGTGAATGGATCCATCTTCTACTGCGTGGCGAACATGCCGGGTGCCGTCCCCGCCACGTCCACCAAGTCACTTTCAAACGCGACACTTCCTTACGTATTAGAACTCGCGCGTCACGGTTGGCGCGAAGCGGTCGTGGCAGACGACGCTCTGGCCGAGGGCGTCAACGTCGTGAACGGTGCCGTGACCTATGGTCCCGTGGCTGAGGCGTTGGGCCTTAGTGCCACGCCCCTTCGCTCACTGCTTTAAGTACGGACAGTGGCGACATCCACTCTCACAACAGGTGCCGCGCGCGAGATGCGTGACCACCGTTAACACCATCAGGCCCGTAGAAGGATCTTTGTAGGTAGTTTCACCGTTGGCGACAGCCGTTTCGTGAGCGAGGAGAATGGCCTCGTAGTCGTCGCGTTCGGGGTCGCATCGTGATGGATGGGGACGCGGGACTGAGTTCGAGTTACTCAAAGTGACACGAACTCGTCCATGCGCAGCACTACCTTGCCGAACTTCCCTGGTTGGGCGAAATAGTCGTACGCGTCGGCACCGCTGCGAAGATCGAAAACGCGCGCAAGAGGCACTTTAAGTTCGCCACTCGTCCAGCGCGGTATCAGCGCGTCGCCGACGAGGCGAGCAACTCTGGCCTTCTCCTCGCGCGAGCGTGAACGCAAGGTCGAACCAGTAAACGTTGCGCGTGATCTCATCATTCCCAAGAGATCTAAGTCGACGCGACTTCCCGCACCCACGCCGATGACGACCACGCGCGCGAATGGATTCAGTACTCGTTGCGCCTTTTCGAGGTGCGCGGCGCCAATGAGCTCGAGTACCACGTCAACGGGTTCGATGGAGCCGACTTCTTCGGTCGTGATCGTGTCGCTTGCGCCAAGCGCGCACAACGCTTCATGAAACTTCGTAGTGCGCGTGACGGCGGTGACGTGCGCGCCCACCGCGTGAGCAATTTGAACGGCCGCGACCCCTACGCCACCCGCGGCGCCTGAGATTAAGGCGCGCTGACCAGCCTGAAGATTTCCCTGACTAACCAGTGCGTCGTAAGCGGTCGTGAATGCCTCGGGAAAGCCTCCGGCCTCTTCCCACGCCACGTCATCGGGGAGAAAGAGAAGGTGTTCGCTCGGCACGAGACAGTGCGTGGCCTGCGCGCCGCCACCCACAACGGCGCACACGCGCCGTCCAAGCATTGGTTCAATGACCCGGTCACCAACCGCGCTCACGACACCGGCGAGTTCCATACCAGGTACGTCCACGGGCCACCCCGGAGGAGCCGGATAAAACCCTTGACGTTGCATGAGATCGGCAGCGTTAATGCCCGCCGCGTGCACGCTCACGAGGACGTCGTAGGGACCGGGCTCGGGTACGTCACGTTCGACCAACTCGAGTTCCTTTTCTCTAATCGTGAGCGCCCACACGCGACGAGCCTACGCCTGACACATTTTCTTCGTTCGCGGTTATTGTTCGGTCATGACTATTTACGACACCCCAGTTCACACGCTCGCGGGCGAGGAAAGTTCACTCGCGGGCTTTAAAGGTGAGCCCTTTCTCATCGTCAACGTCGCTTCGAAATGTGGTCTGACGCCACAGTACGAAGGACTCGAAGAGCTGCAAAAGAAGTACTCCGCGAAGGGCTTCAACGTCGTGGGTTTTCCCTGCAACCAGTTTGGCGAACAAGAGCCTGGCAGCGCTGAAGAGATCCAAACGTTTTGCTCAACGACGTATGGCGTGACGTTCCCGATGTTCGAGAAGATCGACGTCAATGGTGAGGACAAAAATCCCATTTACGCCGAACTCGAGCAAGTGGCCGACGCCGAGGGATACATCGGTGACATTCGGTGGAATTTCGAGAAATTTCTGGTCGGCAAAGACGGCAGTGTGACGCGCTTTGGGCCCATGGTTACGCCTGAGGATCCAGCGCTCGTCAGCGCCATCGAGTCCGCGCTCTAGCCAGCACCGATCGTGCGGTGAAGTCGCACGTACGTCGGAGAAAAACCGTAGCGACGCCAAAACTTTCCGGCACGATGATTCGTCACGCGCCAATTCGTTTCTACGAAGCGGAACCCAGCTTCTATTGCTTCATTAAGAGCGAGGTCAATGAGGGCAGTAGCGACGCCGCGATGTTCGTGTTCTGGTCGAACCGCAACCGCACTGACGTGGAGTGTCTTGTCGAACGATCCACGCCTCGCTTCGAGTGGAAAGGTGAGACACTGCGCGACGCCTTCACCAAAGTACTCAACCACGTAGTGATGAACTTCGTCGTCTTCGAGAGCTTCGAGTAACTCTTCGGGACGTGAAACGTGATCGACAAAGAGAGCGAAACTGGGGCCTTGCTGCTGGGCCTCGTCGAGCACGCGATCGAGTTCTATCGCTATGGCAAGGTCGTCGAGCCCACCGCGGCGAAGTACGTAACCGGGCGCCAGCGTGTGGTGGCGCGGGCCGCTCAGTACGAGGCCGCCGCGCACGTGCATGCGCGCAAATCCCAGTTCGTACCATGGAGCCGTGTCGTCCGGCGTGTCGAGCACCCAGACGTAGTGTTCCGTAGCCCCTTGGCTAATCCACGTTGCCGCCGCCTCGGTGTAGAGGTCAGTGAGTACGTCAGCGTTATCGAAGGAGACACCGTCGGGACCGATCCACACGCCGTTGTCGTACTCGGCGCTTGCCAAAAGTGCGCCGTAGAGGTGGCCAACGATGACGTTGTTCTTAACGTCGACCCAGGTCTGGTCGAGCGCGTAGCCAAGCGTGTCAGAAAAGACTTCCTCAGAGAAACTGGGGTTGAGCAACGGATTGACCCGTGCGTCACGGGCGAGACGTTGCTGTACTCGCGTGACGATCGAGTCGACGTCACCTAGTTGCGACAATCGCACGGTCATGGAGACACGGTAGTTCGAGGTGTGTAAAGGTTGCGTGGTGAGTTTGCGAGCAACGCTTTTTGATATGGACGGTTTGTTACTCGACTCCGAGATCTTGTGGCACAAAGCCGAGGTGGAGATCTTTGGCTCGCTCGGCGTACCGCTTGAGGAGGCCAGTCGATCCACCAAGGGCATGTTCGTCAGCGAAGTTGTCAGCTATTGGTTTGCACGTTTTCCCTGGTCAGGGCCTTCGGCTGACGAGGTCACCCAAGCGCTTCTTGCGCGCGTGGGTGATCTTGTCGAGAGTGAAGGACGACTGCTACCCGGCGCGCTGCGTTCGCTCGAACTCACGGGTGCACTTGGTCCACTCGCGTTGGCGAGTTCGACGCCTATGCCCCTCATCATTCGTTGTTTACAGCACTTTGGACTTTTGGATCGCTTCGCGGCGATTCACTCAGCCGACGTCGAGCCGTACGGCAAGCCACATCCAGGGGTGTTTCTCAGCGCCGCGTCGTCACTGAAAGTCGCGCCAGGAGACTGTCTCGTCTTCGAGGATTCGGCGGCGGGTGTCGTAGCAGCGAAGGCAGCGAACATGAGGGTGGTAGCCGTACCAACGAAAAGCGATCGCGCCCTTCCCGCGTTCGCGCTCGCGGACTTGGTACTTGCCTCGCTCGAAGATCTCACGCCTGAGTGGCTCGCTGAGCGCTTTACCTAGAGCACTTTCGTAAATCGATACGCCCCGGGGTGCGACCACGTTCCTTCGGGGAACAACTCAACCCGGTCCCAACCCGTCGATTCATAGAGGGCCAATGCTTCTGGCTGGGCGTACCCCGTCTCGAGGTAGAGCTGGCGAAAGCCGATTGTTCGCGCGCGCTCCTCCACGTCGCTCATGAGTCGCGAGCCCACGCCGTGTTGACGTTGATCGGGTCGTACCCATAGACGTTTGATCTCGCCCAGGCGCAACGCCGCGTCGCCAATGGGACGGATGCCCACGCCACCAACGGGGTGATCGTCGAGACGTGCGACGAGAAAGATGCCTCGTGGCGCATTCAGCTCGTCAGGGTGGAGGAGCATCGCTTCGTCACTTCCGCCGTAACGACGATTGAGTTCGTCAATCGCGGCATGAAAGACGCTGAGGGCGCCACTCGACGTAATGGGTTCATCACTTATTACGAGATCTGACACTTCATCACAGTAGATGCCGGATCGTTTCCCTCATCGGGTTCACTACGATAAGAGAGTTCATTAAAGGAGAACCATGTTTCGCCCGGTCAGCGCCGAACTCGATTTTGTGGCCATTGAAGAGGCCGAACTCGCCCGCTGGAAGGCCAACAACGTCTTCGAACGCTCGATGAAGCTTCGTGAAGGCGCCGAGCCCTGGGTTTTCTATGAAGGTCCGCCGACGGCGAACGGCAAGCCGGGACTGCACCACGTCTGGGCGCGCGTCTACAAGGACCTCTTTTGTCGCTATCACACGATGCAGGGTCGTTTCGTCTCTCGTCGCGCCGGCTGGGACACGCACGGTCTACCCGTTGAAGTTCAGGTCGAAAAGCAGCTAGGCATTTCGGGCAAGAAGCAGATAGAAGAACAGATTGGCATCGAAGAGTTCACGCGGCTCTGTCGAGAGTCCGTACTCACCTACGTAGGTGAGTTTGAGCGACTTACTGATCGCATTGGCTACTGGACCGATATGGAGCACGCGTACTACACGTTTCACGCTTCGTACATCGAGTCCGTGTGGTGGCACTTAAAGCAACTCTTCGACAAAGGTCTGCTCTACGAAGACTTCAAAGTCATTCCCTACTGTCCAAGTTGCGAGACCGGTCTTTCCTCGCACGAACTTGGACAGCCGGGTGTGTATACCGACGAGACGGACGAGAGCTGCTATGTCAAATTTCGCCTCACTGACGCGAGTGAACGAATAGACCTCGGTGGCGCGACGCATCTTGCGGTGTGGACCACGACGCCGTGGACACTGCTCTCCAACGTTGCGGTCGCGGTAAATCCCGACGTCACGTACGGCGTTGTTGAGGGCGTGATCGTCGCGAATGAATTGATCGAGGCCGTTTTTGGCGAAGGCGCAAAATCGAGCGCGACGTTTCCCGGAAGTGCTCTCGTTGGTGTGCACTACGAGCGACCTTTCACTGACGTACCCATGCCCGAGGGTGTGGACGTGAACTACGTGGTTGGCGCCGAGTACGTGACGACCGAAGACGGCACCGGTCTCGTGCATCAGTCACCAGGTTTTGGTGAGATTGACCGACAGATCGCGCGTGATAATGGACTACCGACATTGAACCCGGTTGGTCCTGACGGCGCGTTCACCTCCGCCGTTCCTTGGCTAGAGGGCAAGCAAGTTCGTGAGACCAATCACGAAATCAATGACGAACTCGATCGCCGTGGTCTCTTAATCCGACGTTTCAACTTCACCCACTCACTGCCGCACTGCTGGCGCAGTGGCACGGTGCTGATCTATTGGGCCAAGAACAGTTGGTTCGTAGCGACGAGCAAGT
>DATCBX010000083.1:0-2289 GCA_036511635.1 Acidimicrobiales bacterium
CGGAGCCGTGGTTGGCCCCTTGGCTCATCGTGGAAAATGACCTCGTTGTAGGCATGCTCGGTTTCAAAGCAGAGCCTGTCGCCAACGTGCTCGAAGTTGGCTACGGGGTCGTCCCCTCAGCGCGCGGTCGAGGCGTTGCCACCGCGGCGCTATCCCAACTTCTCGACCACGTCAAACATCGAGGATTCGACGTGCGCGCCGAGACGGCGATTTGGAATGTCCCTAGCCAGCACGTTCTTCAACATCTTGGCTTCAACGAAGTTCGGCGCCGGAGCGACCCCGACGACGGAGACCTCATCGTCTGGCAACGCTCGACTACTTAATCGGCTGTCTTCTATCGATGAGCGAGTACTTCGCCGTGCACCACGATAAAGACCCCATCAGGGTCGTCCGCCCATTTTTCAAACGCGTGCGCCATCTGCGCGAGTTCGTCTTGGCTCGCTAACCCGTACTCAACGGCCTGTCGAGCGAACTCACTGAGGCGAATGCGGTCGGCCCAAAGTCCGCCCCACCACGCTCGCTCCTCGGGCGTATGAAACGTCCAGTTCGACGACGACACTTCAAACTCGTCAAAGCCTGCCGCTCGTACCCAGGATTTGAGATAGCGACCAGCATCAGCTTGGGCGGAGTTCCTCTTCGTGATCTGGTGGTACACGTCCATCCAGTGCGTAAGAACGGGGTCTTCGGGCGACCACGCAAAAGCTCCAAAGTCCGCGTCGCGAATCGCCAGCACACCGTCGGGCCTCAGCACTCGTCGCATTTCCACCAACGCCGCCACGGGGTCACCGAGGTGTTGGAGGACTTGGTGGGCGTAGACGACGTCGAACTCTCCGTCCGAAAAGTCGAGTCCGTAGACGTCGCCAGCCTTAAACGAAAGATTCCCCTGCGTCGGCGACTCGTGGTCGCGTTGTGCCGCTGCAATGACCTCTTTTGAAAGATCAATCCCGATTACCTTGCCGTCGCCTACCCGGCTCGCCAGCTCAGCGGTTATGTTCCCCGGCCCACAGCCAATGTCGAGAATCGAGAGTCCGAGGCTTAAGTGCGGCAGGAGAAAAGCGGCAGAGTTTTCGGCCGTTCTCCAGCGATGACTGCGCAACACTGACTCGTGATGGCCGTGCGAATAGATGTCTGGTGTCACGTCTAGAGATTATCGAACCCTCTGGCGCGCTCAGCTGTAAACGACATCACGTGTTTGGTGATATCCACTTCGCTAGAACACGTACATCGGCGACTTCGTAGTCGAGATGTTCATAAAAACCGAGCACTTCTTCGCTCGTGTGTCGCACCATCAGTTGCACCTTTTCGACACCTCGCTCAACGAGCCACGTCTCTGCTGAGCTCATCAACAGTGCGCCAAGGCCGCTCCCTTGAAGCGCGGGACGAACGGCGAGGTAGTAGACCCAACCGCGATGCCCGTCGCTGCCGACCATGACCGTGCCGACGAGTTCATTGTCGCCACGAAGACCCAGCACGGTTGACGTCGCTCCTTGAACCGCGCGCGTGAAATCCGCGACGGGGTCGTTCCACGGACGTGTCAGTCCGACCAACGTCCACAACGCCGCGGCCGCCAACGCGTCACTCGCGACGAGCTCTTCAATCATTTGGCCACTGTACGGCCACGTTCAATGCCCAGCGTTCGCGTCATTCCAAGGTGTCAAGGTCGAGACTCGTGAGGTCATCGCCCACAAGAATTAAGCCTTCGAATTCCCCCGCAAGCAGGCGCCACTCGTCTTCACTCCCGGGTGCGGGAGAAGGAACGTAGTGTGTCAAGATCAAAGCTTTCACGCCAGCTCGCCGCGCCGTGTGCGCCGCCTGGCCCACCGTTGAGTGATAGTCCAAGATGTCTTGAAGACGCGCACTTGGAATCAGTTTGACCAAATCGTCGCGGATGACCGTCTGCACGTACGCGGTCGCACCCCTAACAAGGGAGTCGAGCGACGCGCACGGTACGCCGTCGCCGGCAATGACGACGCTCTTTCCATTCTCCGTAATTCGGTACCCGAGCGTTGGCTCGACCGGTCGATGATCGGTGGCGCCGACGAGAACGTCTTGATCGCCAATGGTGAACGTCGTGCCTGGCTCCGCTTCGAGGACATCCAGTAGGGGGCCTTCGTTGAGGTCGTCATGGTGACGTAACCGATAACCAATGTCCGTCGCGAGCGTCGAGAGCGTGGCGTCGACGAACGCCTTCGTACCGACTGGCCCGATGACGCGAAGCGAAGTCCGCGGTGCGCTCATGACCCAGTGGGTAGTGATGACGTCATTGAGATCACACACGTGGTCGCTGTG
>DATCBX010000084.1:0-9683 GCA_036511635.1 Acidimicrobiales bacterium
TTACCGTCATCAACTACCGCGCTCCGGGCATGACTTGGGGTCGACTCCCTGTCTTCGTCTGGGGAATTCTCTCGACTACCGCGCTACTGACGCTCGCTACGCCTGTGCTGTTCGGCGCGGGGTTGTTTGGCTTATTGGACAAGACGGTGCTGACGGCGTTTTACGTCAACGAGCACGGTGGAAGTTCCTACCTTTGGCAGAACCTTTTCTGGTTCTTTGGTCACCCCGAGGTCTACATCATGGCGCTGCCAGGGTTCGGAATCGTGGGTGAGATTATCCCAGTCTTCACTCGAAAGCCGCTCTTTGCGTATCGGATCGCGGCGGCAGGAATGATTGGTGTTGCGCTGTTGTCCTTCTTCGTGTGGCAACATCACCTCTTTCAGAGTGGTATCAACCCGGACATGCGACCACTTTTCATGCTGACGACCGAACTCATTTCGATCCCGACTGGTTTCATCTTTTTGGTTGGGATGGGGACGCTCTATAAAGCCAAAATTAGATTAGAAGTGCCGATGCTGTTTTGTTTGGCGGTGTACTTTAACTTCCTCATCGGTGGAGTGACTGGAGTATTCCTCTCGGACGTACCTGTGAACGTGACCGTTCACGGTGGGTTCTTCGTGTTGTCACACTTCCATTACACGATTATGGGCGGCATCGTCTTTGCATTCATGGCGGCTCTCTATTTCTGGCTACCGAAAATGACTGGCAAGATGATGAACAAGAAGTTAGGTCTGTGGCATTTCTGGACCATGTTCGTGTTCTTCAACTTGACCTTCTTCCCAATGTTCATCATTGGCTTGCTTGGACAGCCTCGTCGTGTCTTTACGTACGCGAAGAATCTACAGTTCCTCAACGATTTCTCATCGGTGAGTGCCTTTCTTCTGGGCTTGTCCTTCCTGCTTTTCTTCGCGAATTTGATGTGGTCAATGTTCATCAATCCAGAGAAAGCTCCTGCCAACCCGTGGGACTCGTTGGGACTTGAGTGGAAGACGGCTAATCCGATTCCTCACTACAACTTTGAGCGCATTCCCGTGATAATGAACGATCCGTATCACTACAGCGAACCAGGTGCACAGCCGCTCGCCGACTTTGGAGATGCCGACATGGTTCATTCAACAAGTTCATCAACCTCCGGCGACAGCCCGACGAACTAGAGAGTGGTGCGAGACATCATGAGCGAAACATTCAATGATCCTAAAATGAGCAACACCCCAGAAGAACTTGAGTTCGAACTGAGAGCCCACGTAGGTGCGATTTGGAGCGGTGGGCGTCTGTTTATAGGTATCTATACATTCCTGCTCACGTCCCTCGTGTTCAGTTATTTCTATCTGCGTTCGAGTAACAACGGACTACTTTGGCGGCCCCACAACGTGACGGCGCCCACGAGTTTTGGATGGGCAATCTATACCTTGACGTTGATGACCGCATTGCTGGCGATCTACGGACAGACGCGCTTGAGGAAGGGTGGCGTCATCGAATGGCAAGTTGCTGGATGGACCGGGGTGGCGGCGATGCTTGTTGCCTTAATGCTGCAGATCTGGGAGTTTACGGCGGTGCCCTTCTACCCGGGATCGAGTGGCTACGCGTCGACGTTTATTGGCTACAGCGTGATGAACATCATGACGATTGTTATTGGCCTCTACTGGTTAGAGACGGTCCTCGCGCGCGGCTTACGACTCGATAAGGAGCTCGGAACTGGCAACATCGTGGTGTCGCGGGACCCTTCTGCGCAGTCATTTCGTGCGAATGTGTCGAGCATGACGTATTTCTGGGGTTTTATTGCGCTGTCCAGTACGCTTCTCTTCGCAATGTTCTACCTTCTCTAAAGTGCGAAGCTCTCCAGAGCGTCGTACAGTAGTTGCTGTTACTCAAATTCAATCGTTAAAGGTGGGGAGGTAATGATGCAGGCAGTGGATATCTATATCGGCCCACAAGTTCAGTCGATGGTTGTGTTGCTAGGTGTGTTATTTGGTGTCGTTCTATGGGGATTCTTTCAGCGTCAACCCTCGGAATGACCGAAATAGAAGTGCAAGTATTCGCCGCTAGTCGCGAGATTCTTCTTAGACGGGCGCTCGCAGCCGTTGGGTCGTTGCTGTGGCTGCTATTCCTCGTCCCACCACTGTCGAGCTGGAGCTCGCAGTATGAGTTCGTTCAAGCAATTCAGTTCTGTTGCTTTGCCATGATCGTCCCGGCACTTTTCGCGTTATGTCGTCCTTGGCGGTGGTTAGGGCTCGCCTCCGGTCAGCCACTAGAGATCGGAAGCGACGGCGAACTCGTCGCGCCAGTTCATCTGCATTTCGTTGACCGCGTAGCACTGCGGCGAATGAAGAATCAAAGCCATAACCGGCTACTCATTCTTCTTTTTGTCTTCATGGTGCAGGCGATCGCGTGGCGTTCGTCGCCAGTCGTGAACGCCCTTCAACATCGGACGTGGCTCACTGTTATTGAGTCGGCCGTATTGATCGTGGCCGGAGTACTCTTCTGGATCGAATTGATCGAATCCACGCCCCTCAGACCGTCCGCGACGAGGCCCTATCGAATCGGCGTGTCGGCCGTGGCGATGTGGACAGTATGGGTAATTGCATTTATCACGGCAATGTCCCATAATTCGTGGAATCCAGTGCTTCAGCCGGGAGTTGCTTTGGTCCTGTCGAAATCGGCGGATCAGCAATTAACAGGATCAATCATGTGGTTTCTTTCAGCTGCGGTCTTTGTGCCTCTAGTCTTCATTAATCTTTCACGTTGGCTTCAGTCCGAGGAGGACCCGAGCAGCGAGCTCACTCAGTTGGTTCGCACGGAGCACGCGAGAGGATTCTTCGGCCCCAAGTTGTAGTCAGCCTCTCAAGGTTGCATCGCGTGGCGATGGAACTCACTTCTCCAAGAAGTTCAAAAGAGAGGTACCTAGAAGAGCGTGCAAAGTTGTTGCCCTGTTTTCGGTTACGTGCCAATCAAATGGGGGAGTGTGGGCAATATCGGCTCTTTCAGCGAGATTCCCAATATCTGTTGCGCTTCAGTGACGTCGTTGATGGCAAGAGCGCGCTCATCGCGGAGACGGGTTTGAAGCGAAGCGAGATGTTGAATTTGTGCCGTGGCACCCGGATTACCAAAGAGATATTGAATGTCCCCAATTGAGGCGAGCGCGTAGTTTGTCATCCACTTTCGGCTCGCTTTCAACAGACCCTCGATGTGTTTACCCGCGGCGGTGTCGAGCGGCTGAATGTTGTTAGTGAGGTCATAGATCGGTTCACTAGCAAATGAACATGCTGTTTGATCGCCGATGAGCAAACTTTTGGTCTGGGAGAGTTCCGAAGGGGTCAGTCTTCCCTTGACGAATTGATTGTAAAAGTGAAACGACTCGGACACAGCAAAACTGCACGATTTTGAGTCGTTATTGATTTGTTTGATTGTTCCGTTTTGCGCTGCGGCGTCCTGGGCTTTCGTGATCGGATGCGATATGTCAGAGATGACTGAGATCGCGACAATGAGGACAAGCGCCGCGGCGATAAGAACCCAAGGTCGCTTGTACCAAACAGCCTTGGTAAGTCCCAACGACGAGATCGCCATTGATGCCGGGTCATAAGTAATCTCTTTACGGTTGAAGTCGTCGTTTGTCACTGGAAAAGACTATCGGCCGCCGCCGCGATTCCCTCGGCATAACGACGGATACTCGCCGCGTCGAGTGAAAATTTCCCCGACGAGCTTTCGGTGGCAAAGGGTTTGCTGAAGGCTGCGAGATTTCCCTCGGGCCCAATAAAATAGAGAGCGTTATTGTGCGAGATTTGATTTGCCTTCGCGCCAACTTTGATAGAGATTCCGTAGGTTGTCCACACGCTGTTGAGTTGACTGAGGCTACCGGACAGAAACGTTATTGCCGGCGAGTCGGTAATTCCTGGCACTTTTAGCGCTGCACTGTCACTTGACACCCGGGTTTGACGTGGATTTGTATTGACGACAACGAATTCGACGCGCGACGAATACTTGCCCAGTTGTTCTGACGCCTGCTTGATCTCTGCTCCAACGACAGGACAGATGTCATTACAAGTTGAGCTATAGAAGGCCAGGACAACCACTTTGCCCTTTTGCGAGGCCAGGTTCCATGGCTTGCCAGATTGCGTCTTCAGCGAGAAATTTTTTGCGGAGGCGGTACCAATGAATTTCAGACCCATGAACACTTCTAGCGAAGTAATGGTGTTCGGTGACGAAGGACTCGTCGTCGTGGTGCTCAGGGTTGTCTTTGCGATCGAGGTAGGGGCTGTCTTGCCGGAAAAACTTGGGAAGTAGTGCTGACCGACGATGCCACCGATACCAAGAAAGAGGATGACCGCTGCAGTCCACGCAAGAGCTTTCGGTGGGATGGGGACTCGTCCGGTTCGAAAGGCCGCGGCGCGATCAACTCGAGTGTTTGAGGCTGCAAATATTGCCGCTCGCTCGTCGGCACTGAGTTCATCGGACGACTCGACCGAGTCTTTGTTGATATCGGTCATCTGGCAGCCAATCAACTTTCTGTTTTCCAACCTTATACAACGGTGCTCTCAAATATGCGTCCGCTCGATTTTACGTTCATCTCGTCAAAACTTTCGTCACCCTCGCCCCGTCATCGCGTCGGCGAACTTCGTATTTCTGCCAAACGAGGAGAACGTCTCACAGTAAAGTGACGTCGTGAGTCAGGATGAGCGGTCTGCGGGTGAACAGCCAGAAGAGTATCCGGCGCCCCATTTGAAGGGGAGGGAAGCGTTTAAAACCCACCTAATGCTGGTCATTTGTTTGGCGCTTTGTGCCATAGCCTTTTGGTTTGAACTAGGTCGCGCGTTGCGAGGAAACCACCTGAGTTGGGCCTACGTCTTTGAGTGGCCACTCTTAGCTGGCTTTGTCACCTATATGTGGTGGAAGTTCCTTCACCCAGTATCAAGGACAAGCGAGCGACGTCCACAAAAGAAGCCGGTTGCTCCTGAGTATGCGGGCATGCTGGCCGCCTGGGAAGAGCAGCAGCGAAAGTTGGAAGAGACTCGTCGTCTGGATGAGGAAGCGGCGAGTCGGAACGACAGTGCAGCAATAGAACGCATGACCGACCAGTGAACGCCACCAATCGTGGTGGCGCGCGACGAAAGCAAGCGTTGATGGATATTTTCCTTGACTGCCGTGTGATTCAACCGGACGAGTGAAATGGCATTCTTGACGCAGCACTGGACCTTTGACCCTTTCGTCATCATCGTCATTATCACGGTCATTGCTCAAGAGATTGGTCTTTTTAGACTCCGCCAACACTCGATTGCGGCTCGGACGAGACGGCGCCGTCGGAATTCGCTCTCGTTTTACGGTGGATTCCTGGTCCTTCTCGTCGCGATTGACTCGCCGATTGACTATTGGGCTGGGGAGTATTTCTTCGTTCACATGATTGAGCACGTTTTGATCATGTTCATCGCGCCCGCCCTGATTGTTATAGGCGCTCCGTGGATACCTTTGCTCTTCACGCTGCCGGTAAAGGCGCGTCGCAAAGTGGGTCGTTTTCTCTATCTCAGCGACGTAGCGCGCCCCCTTCGTGCCGTGGGACGCTTTATCCGTTTGCCCTGGGTAGCGATCGTCTCTTTCAATGCGGCAATGTTCATCTGGCATATTCCCGCTCTTTTCGATCTAGCGGAGAGAAATCAAGCGGTTCACATATATCTCATGCACGGAAGTTTTTTTGTCACTGGAGTGCTTTTCTGGCTCCAATTCATTGAGTCATATCCGATGACACCTACTCGTAGCGGCTTCTGGCAACTTGGCGCCATTCTTTCGACGAACGTCATGATGACGCTCCTCGCAATTTCGATGAGCATGATGACGACCGTGAGCTGGTATTCGGTGTACGCCCACGTGCCGGGCGTGACACTTTCGCCTTTCGCCGATCAGCAAATTGGCGCGGCCATTCTCTGGGTCTGTGGTGACATCTGGGCGTTGCCTGCTTTCATTCTCATCTTTCGCCGAGCGGCCCACAAAGATGAACCCGATGCCAGAGTTTTCGAGCGATTTGCCAGGTCGGACGACACCGAGGTCATCGCGGCGTTCCGTGCTTCACGAGCATCCCAACCCCTCAAGTCCTCGAAGGATGAACCTTCAGACTCTTAAGACGATTTTCTTTTGATTAAGGTTGGTAGTGTTTGAACTAGTTCGTCGTGAAGCGGATCCTGTGAGGTTCGTACGGCGGGAGGAAAAGTGTCTGACCATCCAGGAAGTAACGCGCTGACGCCGGGCGACTTCAATCCTCATTCTCAGTTGCTCTCCAGTGACGATGTTGCTCGTGCACTGCGACGCATGGCTCACGAAATCGTCGAGAGAAATCGTGACAGCGAGGCACTTCTTCTTCTTGGTCTCCAGACGGGAGGCGTGGCGATTGCGCAACGTCTCGCGCTCTTGCTCGAAGAAATCCTAGAATTTCCTGCCGCGCTTGGCTACATCGATGCCTCGTACTACCGAGACGATCTCGATCGCCATCCCACCCTTGACGCGTCGGTTACGTCGATACCCGTCGACGTGACGGACCGCACAGTGCTGTTGGTTGACGACGTACTCTTCACCGGTCGCACTATCAGAGCCGCGCTCAACGCACTCTCGGAGTGGGGACGGCCTCGCGCCGTACAACTTGCGGTCTTGGTTGACCGCGGTCACCGAGAGCTGCCCATTCGACCAGACTTCATTGGGAAAAATCTGCCCACGTCACTGCACGAAGCCATCGTGGCCACACTCGACGGCGTGTGGATCGGTACCAAGGTCGAGAAATGATGAATTCACTACGAGGCGAAAACCTGTTGTCACTTGACGACGTCAGCGAAAGTGCCATCGTCGAGATTCTCGACACGGCGGAGTCATTCGTCGAAGTGAATCAGCGAACCATAAAGAAGGTTCCGGCCCTCAAAGGTCGGGTCGTGGCTTCATTGTTCTTCGAGGAGTCCACTCGCACGCGCCTCAGTTTCGAAACGGCCGCAAAGCGTCTGAGCGCGGATGTTCTCTCGCTCGCTATCGCGTCGAGCAGTGTGAAAAAGGGCGAGTCGCTGCGCGACACTATTTCGACGATCGACGCGCTCGGTATCGACGCGGTCGTCATGCGCCATCAATCGAGTGGTGCGGCCCTTCAGGTGAGTCGCTACGTGCCCCACGTGCGCGTCATCAACGGTGGCGATGGACAGCATCAACACCCAACGCAGGGACTGCTGGACGCCTTTACAATTCGCCAGATTCTTGCTGAGCGGTCTGGAACGACGGGCATCGAATCGGGGTCTGCGTTGTTCAAGGGTCTGAAAGTCTTAATGGTGGGCGACCTTCGACACAGTCGCGTGGCGCGCAGCGACGTCGCGGCCTACGTCACGCTCGGCGCCGAAGTGCGCGTCGCGGCGCCTGGAACGCTGTTGCCCGACGACGTGGCGAATTGGCCAGTTGCGGTCGCCAAGGACTTTGATGAGGCTCTGGCGTGGGCTGACGTGGTGGGCCTCCTACGACTGCAGAAGGAGCGTGGCTCGGGCTCGTTCGTGCCTACGCTTCGTGAGTTCACGACGACGTATGGACTGACCATCGATCGCGCGAAGACGCTCCGTCCAGCGACGATCGTTATGCATCCTGGACCGATTAATCGTGGCGTGGAGATCGACTCGCGCGTTGTGGACCTTCCCTGCACAGTGATTCATCGTCAGGTCACCAATGGCGTACCCGTGCGCATGGCCGTGCTCTATCTCAGTGTCGCTGGAACTAAGGGAGAAAAACAGTGAGCGTCATCGTGTTGCGCCAAGGTCTCGTGGTGGGCGAGCACTCAAGTCGAGTTCAAGATGTCGTGATTGAAGACGGGCTCATCCGTGAGGTCGCCGTCAACGTTGTCGCATCGAGTAGCGCGATTGAAATTGATGCCGAAGGCTGTTGGGTGGGACCGGGTTTTGTTGATCTTCACACCCACCTGCGCGAACCAGGTCGTGAAGAAGCAGAGACAATCGAATCGGGGGCCCGAGCGGGCGCGCTCGGGGGCTTCAGTGCACTTGTTGCCATGCCCAACACGGAGCCGGCACTCGACAACGCCGCACTGGTTTCGTACGTCTTAGACCGTGGTGAGAGAACGCCAATCGATATAGCGGTTGCTGGTGCCATTACGCAAGGGCGTCGTGGAGAGTTGCTGGCGCCCATGGCCGAAATGGCCGCGCTCGGCGTTCGACTCTTCACCGATGACGGCGTGGGTGTGCAAGATCCCTCTCTCATGCGTCGCGCGCTTGATTACGCCAAGCCCCTCGGTGTTCGCCTCGCACAACACTGCGAAGACGAACTGCTCGCCGCGGGCGGAACAATGAATGAAGGAGTAGTGAGCAGTCGACTTGGCCTCGTCGGACGTCCAGCGCTCTCTGAAGAGTTGATGGTGCTGCGTGACATCGAACTCGTTCGTCTAACGGGTTGCCCCCTGCACTTTTTGCATCTTTCGACCGCGCGTTCGGTAGCCATGGTAATGGCGGCGCGTAGTCAAGGTTTGCCCGTGACCTGCGAAGTGGCACCGCATCACTTCACGCTTGACGAGAGTTACCTTCAGACCTTCGATCCTCACTTTAAGGTCCACCCGCCGCTTCGTCCGGCCAGCGACGTAGAGGCATTGCGCGCGGCGCTGATTGATGGTCAGATTGACGCCGTAGCGACCGATCACGCGCCGCACGCGCCCGAGCTCAAAGATCTGCCCTTTGATGAGGCACCCCCTGGAATGTTGGGCCTCGAACACGCCGCGGCGCTGACCTACGAAGCGCTGGGCGCCGACGCGGCGAACCCCTCGACGTTCTTTTCACTTCTCAGTCGCGGGCCCGCGCGAGTTGCTCAACTTCGCGCTGGCGACGCGAGACCTCGTCACTCGGCCCACGGGGTAGCGATGGTGGCGGGCGAAGACGCCAACGTCGTGCTCTTTGATCCAAAGAAACGCTGGACGGTCCGTCGCGACGACCTGCAAAGCCGAGCGACGAACACCCCCTACGACGGGCGACAACTGATTGGGCAAGTGCGCACGCTCATAGCGAAAGGTGAACTCGTCGTTCACGACGGGGTGTTGGCGTGAGTCGTCCTGCATCGCATTTGGTCTTAAATGACGGCGCGACCTTTGAGGGCTACGCCGCGGGTTACATGCCAGACGCCGGTACGACGTCGGGTGAGTTTGTCTTTAACACCGCACTGAGCGGCTACCAAGAAGTCATCACCGATCCGAGTTACGCCGGACAGATTATTGCGTTCACTTATCCTCATATTGGCAACTACGGTGTGACCCCACTCGACGACGAAGCGTCGCGGCCCTGGTGTGAAGGCATCGTCGTTCGTGACCTCAGCGACGTTCCTTCTAATTGGCGCTCAGAAGGCTCCCTAGAAGATTTCTTGGTTCAACACCGGGTGCCAGTGATTACGGGAATCGACACGCGTCGGCTCACGCGACACCTGCGATCGGTGGGTGCACTGGCGGGAGCGTTCGGACACGGCGGCCTTGACGCCGTGTCGCGCGCCGCCGTCGAGGCTAAGGGTACGGACGATACTGACTTTGTCACGAGGGTTAGCACGAAAAAGGCGTACACACGCGGTGACGGAGAACTCCACGTCGTGGCGCTCGACTACGGGATAAAAGCCACCATGGTAAATGAACTCTCGAAACGCTTTCGTCTCAGCGTCGTGCCCGCGGACTCAACGGCGGCGCAGATTCG
>DATCBX010000085.1:0-3588 GCA_036511635.1 Acidimicrobiales bacterium
CGTGAGCAGTCCCGCCTTGAGCGCGCTGTAATGACGGACATCCTGGAGATAGAGCGTGTTAAGGAAGAGAAAACTACCGAGAGCGGCAAAGGCCGCGACCGCGGTCAGGCTGGCACCGGCGAAGGGCACACTGCGAAAAAAACGAACGTCGATAAGAGGCTCTCGTCGGTGAAACTCGACCGCTATGAGACAGCCAAGCGCGACGGCGCTGAGCACGAAGAGACCCAGAATCAACGCAGAATGCCAACCACGGTTCGGTCCTTCAATGATCCCGTACGTGAGTGAGGCCAACGTAACGACTACGAGCGCCTGGCCAAGTGGATCGATGCGACGCGCTCGAAGTGCCTTCGATTCGGGAACAAAGCGTTGCGTCAACGCAATCGCGGCAATGCCAATGGGCACGTTGATCCAAAAAATTGACCGCCAACCAATACCCGAAACGAGGACGCCGCCGATCACCGGTCCGAGGGCGAGACTGAGTCCAAAGACCGAACCCCAAACGCCCATGGCGCGAGCTCGTTCCTTTTTGTCGGTGAAGGTATGGACGATGATTGATAACGCCACCGGGTTCATCATCGAACCGCCGATGGCCTGGAGACCTCGGAACGCGACCAACCATCCGAGTCCGGGCGCGATGCTACAGAGCAGTGACGCGATGGAAAACACGATCAAACCGATTTGAAACACTCTTCGGCGACCGTAACGATCAGCGAGCGATCCAGAGAGCAGCAAGAGACACGCGATGACCAAGGTGTACGCGTCGATGGTCCATTGGAGGTCACTCACCGAAGTGTGAAATCTCTGTTGAATCGACGGCAACGCCACGTTCACGATCGTCACGTCGATGCCAAAGATGAACAGGCTCATACAGCAGATGGCGAGTACCAACTGTCGCTGTCCAGCACTCAATTCACCCATTGTCGCCTCCAAAGCGCGGCCGTGTCGATCCCCACACCTATGTTGCGACCACGCAAGTTTACAAGCACCGTTGAGCGGATTCGCCCCGTACGGTATTAGGGAACAAGTTGCCGTTCAGGTTCGACAACGCGACGCTTGGCAACGCGGACGATGGTAAAGACAATTGTCGCGTTACTGCTTCTTGTTTGCTGTTGCGAGGGCGGCGGCTTCGAAATGGGTCGCCCGCCCGGCTCACGTTCTGAAGGACGTCGACGGTCCGATTCCGCTGTCGTGACCGTGTCCTTATATAGGTCGCCGACGCCGATGTTGCTCCCATAGTAGCGATATCCGAGTGCGGTCAACGTTGAGTACTAAAGCATTCAAGAACCGGTACGGCGTTGCGCTCCCCTCTAGCCTTTGGCGCGCAGTTGTCGATTGAGACCGTCACGATGGACGCTCATAGGCTCACCTCAGTGTTCGGCGTCGCGGAATGGATGTTTGAAGACGGCCACTTGTACGAAGCTTGCGCTTCAGAGCGTGACGAAATCTTGGCTTCTATGACACCGCTCAGCAGGCGATGACCGTACTGACATCAAGGTAATAGTCGAAAGCTAAGGCGGTACATTCACGCTCGAGCACCCAGCGCAGAAACTCTTGGTGTACCGGATGCTGCTGATAGGCCTTCAACGCCGTTTCATCAGGGAACTCCATGAACAATAAGTACTGATAGCCCCTGGTGCGCTCGTCATTGATCGCCGGACCTAGACGCAACGTTGTCATGCCGCCGATTTCAACGGGCCACGCACGAACCTGCCGGCCCATCTCCGTCCAATCGCGTTCGTCAAGATTGGATGGAAAACTGAACAAAACAACATGTTGCAGACTCACGTTGACTCTCCTTGTCGATGACTACGGTCCGAATATGACCAAGGATTTTGAGCTCAATTCGACTGAACCAAAATTCCCGATCACCCAACCGTTGTAGCAGCGGTGTAACCCTTGGTGGATCGTCCGCACCATATTTTAAACAGTGGACCGGCTGGATTGTGTGAGGGTGACATTCCGCAAGAACCGAACACCCGAATCCTGCGGCCAAACCCCTTAACCCGCCCGAGGGAATCTTACGACGCACACGAAGACCGTCGAGGTACGCGAGATCGCTGGACGGCAACGTCGAAGTCGGCCTCCGTCGCTCTCATCTCGCGTGCTCTCAATCCGGCGGCGAAACAAGCGACGCGACGTCCCTCGGCGTATCGAGGTCGATCGACCACGGTCCAACACCAAAATCGACAACCAGATAGTCGAGGTTTTGAATTGCGCGCAGCGGCGAACGTTCGCCCGCTTGAAAGGCCGCTTCGACTTTTTCGAGAGTGGCGCGCGTCCACGCGGCGTGCAGTGGTTGCAGTTGGCCGTTAGCGGCGCTGATCACCACGTCGAATTTGTCGATCGCATGAACCAACCTCGCCACGTGGACCGCGCCGATCCACGGCATGTCGCACGCGGTGACAACGACGACGTCCTCAGAAGCAACCCGAAGTGCGGCGATGATGCCCGCGAGCGGCCCTTCGTGGGGCGTCTCGTCGGGAACGACCTGGAGGCCGAGCGTGCCCAAAGTCACGCCATCGCCGCCCACGGCAAATACTTCCCTCGCTCCGGCCTCGAGCATCGCGCGAGCAACACGGCCGGCCATAGAAACTCCATCAACCTCGAGAAGTGCTTTGTCACTCCCCATTCGACTGCTGTAGCCACCCGTAAGGACTGCGCCCACAAAGACGCCATGCTCGAAGATCCTTCGATCGTCCATGTCCAAAGACTACGGTGCCTCGCCATAAGGTCGCTCCCACACAACGTCATCGTCATGCCACTTCACGTAAAGGAACGGCCGCGCCATGAATCTTGCTCATTCAATTCGCGCCCGTGAGTACACTTCGCCCTGATCTCACTCGAAAGAGCGCCGAAGTACGTCCTCGAGCAAGTACAGACCCGGACGACCAGAGATGTCGTCGACTCGCCAAGTTGCTCAACGCCCTAATCGTGGGCGGCGAGGAGCGCGTTGCGTGCGTTTCTTTGCTTCTAACGATGTTGCTAACCTACGACTGAATGGTCGCTGAATCCCCATGACGCACAACGTTTTTGAGGCCGTTAAGGTCGTTTGCGGCCGCACGCGCTTGAGTACGTGACAACTCTTGGAGGATCTCATATGACCGACGCCGTCAGTTGGATTGAAGGATTCGTGAACGCGGCCAACGGCAGTGCACTCAGCGACGAAGAGCGCGAGGCGATCCTCGCCTTGGCCGGCGTGGCGGCGCATTCGTCTGAAAGAACTGCCGCACCGCTGACGTGTTGGGTGGCTGGCGCGGCTGGGCTCAGTCCGGTTGCTGCGCTCGAGATTGCCCGTTCATTGGCACGTCAGCATGGCCAAGATGATCCCGGACTGATCGAATGAGAGCGATCATCGTGGCCCGGCACGCGCTCAACATTTCGAACGTGATGACGACGTCATCGGACTTCGTTTCGCGAACGGACAGGAGCGTTAGATGAGTCGTATTGCGCCAGAGCGACAGGTCACGCGCGTGACCGTGGGCGAGCCTTCTCGACGTGATCGTGACACGCTCGCTGGCGAGGAACCACTCGAACTGCGAGTTGGCGGACAGTCTCTGGCAGTCACGATGAGAACGCCGGGGGCCGACT
>DATCBX010000086.1:0-4552 GCA_036511635.1 Acidimicrobiales bacterium
GAAGGCTCGAGAGCGATGACGCGAACGCCTCGGGTAGAGTCAGTAGCCCCAGTGCGAGCTCTCGCTCAGCCTTTGCCCCTAACGCAAAGTTCGTTGCGCCAGCTTGATACGGAGTTCCCAGGCGGCGAAAAATAGAACTAACTCTGGCGTGCGCGTACTGAAGGTAGGGACCGGTGTCACCTTCGAAGGCAATCATTCGCTCAAGATCGAAGACGTAGTCGTGTTGACGCTCAGTCGAGAGGTCCGCGTACTTAATCGCCGCTCGAGCAATCTGTGTGGCCAGCGCCAATCGCGCACCACCGTCAAGGTCTGGCGCTCGTTCTTCGAGCGCGACGTACGCCTTCTCGACGGCTTCATCAAGCAAGCCCACGAGCTTCACCGTTTCGCCCCCGCGCGACTTAAACATCTTGTGGTCGGGTCCGAGCACGTTGCCAAAGGCAACCTGCTCACAGCGCACACTCTCGGGCAGCCAACTCGCCATTCGAGCAACAGCAAAGACCATCTCTAGATGCTGAGCCTGAGGAGCTCCCACGACGTACAGCATCTCGTCGGCCTTGAGGTTCGTCACACGATCGCGCACCGCCGCCAAGTCCGACGCGGCGTAACCAAATCCTTCGTCGCTCTTTTGGACGATGAGTGGGAGTGGTTCTCCTTCGCGGTTCTGAAAGCCTGGAGGGAACACGCACAGGGCTCCGTCGCTTTCAACGAGTAGTCCGGCTGCGTCAAGGTCGTGCACCACTCCTTCGAGCATGTCGTTGTAGTACGACTCCCCAACAATGTCGTCGGGCGTGATCGTGATATCGAGTTTCTGGTACACCTCACTGAAGTACGCAACTGATTCATCAACTAACACTCGCCATAGCCGCAGCGTTTCGCCGTCACCGCTTTGAAGCAACACCACACGAGCGCGGCTGCGTTCCTTAAAGCTGTCGTCCGCCTCAAACGCCTGACGTGCTTCACGGTAGAAGGTATTGAGATCGCCAATTGAGAGAGAAGCAATTGCCTGATCTTCACCGAGGTCTAACAAGTGCTCGATCAACATCCCAAAGGGTGTCCCCCAGTCGCCGACGTGGTTTCGAGCGATGACGTTGTGTCCAGCGAAGCGATACATGCGAGCGAGAGCGTCGCCAATAACGGTTGAACGTAGGTGACCGACGTGCATCTCTTTGGCGACGTTGGGCGCGGAGTAGTCAATAACGACGCGATGGGGGCTATTCGTCGCAGCGACGCCAAGTCGAGCGTCGAGGGTCAGCTCGCCGAGCTTCTCGTTAAGAAATGCCGGCTGCAGCGTGATGTTCAAAAACCCCGGTCCCGCGACCTCCACCAGCGCCACGCCGTCCAGTTGCGCCGCGCCCACGATCTCTTCGGCTACGTCGCGGGGAGGTCTTCCGACACGTTTGGCGAGCGCCATGACGCCATTGGCCTGGAAGTCGCTGCGATCTGAACGTCGAAGCACGGGATCAGCGCCCACCGCCACCGCGTCAAAGCCCTCTTGGAGGCGAGCGAGCAAGGAATCGTACGTCGAAGTCACGCCCCTAAGTCTCCCACTTGGCTTCAACCAACCGTGTCAGAGGCGAAATCGTCGTCGCAGAAACACGGCAGAATGGAGCTATGACAACTTCGATGAACTCATTTAATACCGAAAGCACCCTCGAGGTAGAAGGTCGCTCACTCACCTATTTCTCTCTCCTCAGCGAAGGTCTCAAGGACTTCAACGTTCAGAGCCTTCCCTATTCCATCAAAGTGTTACTCGAGAACCTTTTGCGCCACGAAGACGGTGTCAAAGTGAAAGCCAGCGACATTGAAGCTCTGGCCAAATGGTCCGACGCTCCCTCAAAGCACGGTGAAGCGGCCGGTGACGACGCGCGAGAGATTGCCTTCACCCCCGCGCGCGTGCTTATGCAAGACCTCACCGGCGTTCCCGCCGTTGTCGACCTCGCGGCAATGCGTGACGCCATCGTCGCTCTCGGAAGCGATCCGTCCAAGATCAATCCCCTCGTGCCCGTCGAGCTCGTGATTGACCACTCGGTAATCCTCGAGCGCAGTGGCACGGCCTCGAGTTACGACCAGAACGTCGCGATTGAGTACGAGCGAAACGCCGAGCGCTACACGTTCTTGAAGTGGGCCCAGAGTTCATTCAAGAAGTTCCGTGTCGTTCCCCCGGGCATGGGCATCTGTCACCAAGTAAATCTTGAGCACCTCGCCAGAGTCGTCTTCGAACTCGACGGCGTGGCCTACCTCGACACCATCGTCGATACTGACTCACACACCACCATGGTGAATGGACTCGGCGTGCTTGGTTGGGGCGTCGGCGGTATCGAAGCCGAAGCGAGCATGCTCGGCCAACCAGCCTCAATGCTGATCCCACCCGTCGTCGGTCTACGAATCGTAGGCGCGACGCGCGAAGGCGTGACCGCGACGGACGTCGTTCTCACCATCACTCAACTGCTACGTCAACACGGCGTCGTTGGCAAGTTCGTCGAGGCGTACGGTCCCGGGGTTGGATCGCTTTCGCTCGAAACGCGCGCCACCATTGGCAACATGTCGCCCGAGTACGGCGCGACGTGCACGATTTTCCCCATCGACCAAGTCACGCTTAACTATCTCGCCTTCACCGGCCGTCCCGCAAACCAACTCGCCTTGGTCGAGGCCTACGCCAAGGCGCAAGGAATATGGCATCACGAGAACGCACCCGAGCCGATCTACTCCGAGTACGCCGAACTCGACTTATCGAGCGTCGAGCCGAGTCTCGCTGGGCCCAAGCGTCCCCAAGACCGCGTCTCACTCTCGGGCGCGCGTGGCGCGTTCCGCGACGCACTTGGTCGTGAGCCCAAAGAGGTTCAGGGCGTCGACGCAGCAGAACACCTTCGCGACGGAGCGGTGACGGTCGCGGCTATTACGTCGTGCACGAATACCTCGAACCCTTCGGTACTCGTCGCGGCGGGACTCGTCGCGAGAAAAGCCGTTGAACTTGGTCTTAGCGTGAAGCCCTGGGTGAAGACCTCGCTCGCGCCAGGAAGTCGTGTCGTGATGGACTACCTCGAACGGGCCAACCTCGTCGACCCACTCGACGCGCTGGGTTTCTACCTCGCGGGATACGGCTGTACGACGTGTATTGGTAACACTGGTCCGCTGCTTAATGGCGTGTCCGAGGCCGTGAACGAACACGATCTTTCGGTCGTCTCGGTGTTGTCGGGTAACCGGAATTTCGAAGGCCGTATTCACCCTGACGTGAAACAGAACTTCCTCGCGAGTCCCCCTCTGGTCGTTGCGTACGCGCTCGCGGGCACGATCGACATCGACCTCAGCAGCGAACCACTCGGCACCGACGTGGAGGGCAAGCCCGTGTTTCTTGCCGACCTCTGGCCAAGTGACGCCGACGTCGCCGCTGCGGTAAGTGCTTCTATTACGCCCCAGATGTTCGAGACGCGTTACGCCAGTGCCTTCGGTGGCGACGAGCGTTGGCAAGAAGTGCCCACGAGCGACGAAGTCACCTACGCCTGGGACCAGGCGTCCACCTACGTCAAGTTGCCGCCGTACTTTGAAGGACTCCAAATGGAGCCAGGCGTCGTCAGCGACGTCCTGGGCGCACGAGTGCTCGCGCGACTCGGCGACTCGGTCACGACCGACCACATCTCACCGGCCGGCAACATTCGAGCGAATGGACCCGCCGGGCGTTACCTCGTCGACAGTGGCGTCAAAGCACAAGACTTCAATAGTTACGGCACGCGCCGTGGCAATCACCAGGTAATGGTGCGCGGCACGTTCGCGAACATTCGTCTGCGCAACTTGATGGCCCCGGGCACCGAGGGCGGCGTCACGATCAAAAAGCCCGAGGGCACCGAGATGTCGATCTTTGACGCCGCGATGGCGTACGCCGAAGAAGGAACGCCGTTAGTTATTCTCGGCGGCAAGGAATACGGCACCGGTTCGAGTCGCGACTGGGCCGCCAAGGGCACCAAACTGCTTGGGGTTCGCGCGGTGCTCGTCGAATCTTTCGAGCGAATTCACCGTTCGAACCTCGTGGGCATGGGCGTGTTGCCCTTGCAGTACCTGCCCGGTGAGAGCGCGGCGACCCACAAACTCGACGGCAGTGAGATCTTCTCCATCACCGGACTCGACGCCCTCAACTTGGGTGAGACGGTGCCCCAAGTGAACGTGCACGTCGTGCGTGAAAACGGCGGCGAGTCGGACTTTGCGGTTCGTCTGCGAATCGACACACCCACCGAAGCTGACTACTACCGTCACGGTGGTGTGCTCAACTTCGTGCTGCGTCAACTCGCGGCGGGTTAGGTCTCTAGGTGGCGCTGTCGGCCACAGCAACCACTGCGGCGTCAACGTTGTCATAGATCGCAATTTCGCGAACGGCAATTTCAAACGACGCCGCGATACTCGCGCGTACCTTGTCATTGACCCGCGCGAGAGATACCGAGATCTTGTCCTTCACTAAGTCGCTCACCACTTGGTTCAAGATCGTCATTCCGGTGAAATCGATATCGGAGATTGCGACGGCGTCGATGACGAGGTGTCTGGTCGTCGGGTACGTCTTCAT
>DATCBX010000087.1:0-3777 GCA_036511635.1 Acidimicrobiales bacterium
CGGAGCGTTGACGTCATACTCGGCGAAAAAGTGGATGCGCGCACTCGAGATCGCTCGCGATAATCAGATTCCCTACGTCAGCTTCGTCGAGTCGGCCGGGGCGGACCTGCGCGTGGGCGGTGGCGGTGGCGGCCGTATGCAGACCGGCCACTTTGCTGAAAGCGGACGATTCTTCTACGACCTCATCGAGCTCTCGAAAATGCGCGTGCCCACAGTGAGCGTCGTCTTTGGTTCATCGACGGCCGGCGGTGCGTACCAGCCGGGCCTCTCGGACTACAACATCTTGGTAAAGGATCAGTCCAAGGTCTTCCTCGCTGGTCCACCTCTCGTAAAAATGGCCACCGGCGAAGAGTCCGACGACGAGACACTGGGAGGTGCGTTAATGCACGCCGAAGTCTCTGGTCTCGGCGACTACTTCGCCGAGGACGAGATGGACGCGATCCGCATGTGTCGCGAGGTTGTCTCGCACTTGAACTGGCGAAAGAAAGGTCCAGGTCCCTCGCTTTCGGGCGACGAACCGGTCTACGACGCGGAAGAGCTACTCGGCATCGTGAGTCGTGATCTTCGCCAAAGCGTGGACGTGCGCGACGTCATCGCGCGTGTCGTTGACGGATCACGTTTTGAAGAGTTCAAAACTCGTTACGGCCCGACGCTCATCTGTGGATGGGCAAGCATTCATGGCTACCCCGTGGGCATTCTCGGGAACAACGGCGTGATTCAGCCCAAGGCGGCCGAGAAGGCTGGTCAGTTCGTCCAACTCTGCAACCAGATCGACGTACCGCTGATCTTCTTGCAGAACATCACTGGTTACATGGTGGGCAAAGAAGCCGAAGCCGAAGGCATCATCAAAAAGGGTTCGCAGATGCTCAACGCTGTTACGAACTCAACGGTCCCCCACCTCACGGTCATCATTGGCTCGTCCTACGGCGCTGGAACGTACGGCATGTCGGGACGAGCCTTTAACAATCGCTTTACGTTTCTTTGGCCCACCGCGAAGATCGCCGTCATGGGTCCCAAACAGATCGCCGGCGTCATGTCCCAAGTTCGCCGTGGCCAAGCCGAGCGCAAGGGCGAGATCTTTGACGAAGAGGAAGACGCGAAAATCGTTGCGATGGTGGAAGCGGCCCAAGAAAAGGGTTCACTCGCCCTCGCGGCAACCGGCGCGGTGAGTGACGACGGGATCATCGACCCCCGCGACACGCGGACCGTGCTCGGACTCTGTCTGAGCGTTGTGCGAAGCCGTCCCGTCGAAGGCGCGACCAGTTATGGAGTCTTTCGCCTGTGATGTTCTCCTCCCTCCTCGTTGCCAATCGCGGCGAGATAGCTCGACGCGTGATTCGCGGCGCACACGAAATGGGTATCCGCACGGTTGCGGTCTATCTCGACGCGGACGCGGACGCTCCCTACGTCGCAGACGCCGATCAATCGATTCGACTTAGCTCGAGTTACCTCGACGGCGACGCAATTATCGCCGCCGCACTCGCCACTGGCGCCGAGGCAGTTCATCCGGGCTACGGCTTTCTCTCAGAGAACGCGGAGTTCGCCGCCAACGTTGAAGCGGCAGGGCTCACTTGGATTGGTCCCCCCGCCAAGGTCATCGCTTTGATGGGCGACAAGATCTCTGCGAAGAAGTTGGCCAGTGACGCGGGTGTTCCCGCACTGCACTCGAGCGAAAACCCCAAAGACGCGAAAACCATTGGCTATCCCCTCATCGTGAAGGCCGCCGCTGGCGGTGGCGGCAAAGGCATGCGCGTCGTTAATGACGCGTCAGGACTCGACGACGCGCTCGCCGCGGCTAGGCGAGAAGCGAAGAGCGGTTTTGGCGATGACCGCGTGTTTCTCGAGCGCTACATCGCGACATCGCGCCACATAGAGATTCAGATTCTCGGTGACCAACACGGCAATCTCGTGCACTTGGGCGAACGTGACTGTTCTATTCAACGTCGACACCAAAAGTTGATCGAAGAGTCACCCTCTCCCATCGTCGACGACGCCATGCGCGAAGCTATGGGAACGGCCGCCCTCACTCTTGCGCGCGCGATTGGCTACGAGTCGGCCGGCACGGTTGAGTTTCTCGTCGATGACGAGACGCGCGACTTCTACTTCCTCGAAGTAAATACCCGCCTTCAAGTCGAGCACCCCGTCACCGAAGCCGTCACCGGCATCGATCTTCTCCGCGAACAGCTTCGACTCGCCGCTGGCGAACCCCTTGGTTTCGACCAAGACGCCGTGCACTTCTCGGGAAGCGCCATTGAAGTCCGCTTGTGCGCGGAAGATCCCAGTGTTGGCTTTCTTCCAGCGACGGGCACAATCGTTGCCTTCGAGCCCGCGAAGGAGCCAATGGTCCGTTGGGAGAGCGGCGTCGAAAAGGGAACCGTCGTCACGGTGGCCTTTGACCCACTGCTCGCCAAAGTCATTGCTCACGCGCCCACGCGTAACGAGGCCGCGACAAAGCTCGCGTTGGCGCTCGAGAGACTGCACTTAGGTGGCGTCGTCACCAATCGAGACTTTCTCGCACTCACGCTGCGTTCTCAACACTTTCTTGATGGCAACACGACCACTGATTTCATTGAGCTCTACAAGCCAGCACTCGAGCTCGAACTGAGTGATGAAGAGTTGAGTTGGGCCGCCAGCGCGGGCGCGCTGTGGCTCCAGGGCGAGAGCCGCGACAACGCCGTTGTCCTACAACACGTGCCGAGTGGATGGCGTAACGCGCGACTACCCGCCCAGCGCACCTCACTTCGTCGCGCTGATCAACAGATTGACCTCGATTATCGCGCGCGCCGCGACGGAACGTTCGACCTCGGACCGCGCGGAACGGCTCGCGTGTTCTCATGGAGCGGCACTGCACTCGACGTCGAAATAAACGGACGCCGTGCTGACGCGCGAATCACGCGCTCGGCCAATCACCTTTTCGTCCAGATCCTTCGCGGCACCGTCGCGTTTGAGATCGTGCCGCGATTCGAGGTCCGAAAGAGTGAACAAACACCGGGAGGACTCAACGCGCCAATGCCGGGTCAAATCATTGACGTGCGTGCGGTGGTCGGTCAGCACGTCGACGCCGGGGAGACTCTCGTCGTGATGGAAGCCATGAAGATGGAGCACGTCATAAGTGCTCCGACGTCTGGAATAGTGAGCGAGGTCTTGGTCACAAAGAGTCAACAGGTCGACAGTGGTACCGCTCTTTTGACCCTCGAGCCCGACGAACCCGAGTCCGAGGACTAATACATGGCCGCGCCACTACGAATCGCAAACTGCTCGGGCTTCTTCGGAGATCGCCTCTCGGCCGCAAAGGAAATGGTCGAGGGCGGTCCCATCGACGTCCTCACCGGCGACTGGCTCGCCGAGTTGACCATGTTGATACTGGCGAGGACGCAGGCGAAGAACCCGGGGCTTGGCTACGCGCGAACCTTTCTCACGCAAATGGAACAGGTCATGGGCAACTGTCTCGACAAGGGCATCAAAGTGGTGTCCAACGCCGGCGGTCTCAATCCCGATCACTGCGCGGAGGCCGTCCTCGAGATCGCAGCAAAACTCGGACTCGCGCCAACCATCGCGTTCGTCAACGGTGACGATCTCTTGCCACGCTTGGAAGAACTCCAGGCAAGCGGCGTGGACCTGGCGCACTTCGTGACCGGCGCACCCGTGGGCGACGTCTCTCGATTCATCACCGCGAACGCTTACCTGGGTTGCTTCGGTATCGTCGAAGCGCTCACGATGGGCGCGGACATTGTGGTGACAGGGCGCGTCACCGACGCCGCGCTCGTCTGTGGGCCG
>DATCBX010000088.1:0-2741 GCA_036511635.1 Acidimicrobiales bacterium
CAAACATTTTCGCGGAGACCGCGCTCGTTGGCGAACTTCAAGCCGGTCAACTCGACGCGGGATTTTTCTACGGCGTCGAAGCCGCAGCTGCTCAACTGAAAACGGTTCCGCTCAAGGGGACTGACTTATCTGGTCAGTACACGGTGGCAATCCTCAATCGCGCCCCCCACGCTGCGGCCGCGAGGGCGTTCGTGAAGTTCTTACTTAGCGCCGCGGGTCAAAGCATTCTCAGAAAAAACGGCGTCACGCCGATGATCCCACCCAAGGTAACGCGCGCGTCGAGCGCCACAACCACGTCGTCAATCGCGCCAACAACAACGACGTCATGAACTCTGCTGCGGTAGTCAAGAGTCCGCTTACGTGGTTGGGTGCGTTACTGGTTGTCTATTTGGGCTACCCCTTGGGCGCGTTCGTTGTTCGACTCATCACGTCACCCCAGCGCGGCTTTCACGTGCCGGGACTCTTCCCCGCGCTGTGGGTGTCGATTAGTTGCGCGACGATTTCTCTGGTGCTCGTGACGCTCTTGGGCGTGCCGCTCGCCTACGTCCTCTCGAGGTCTTCTGGACCGATCTCAACGATCATCAGTGTCATCGTGCAAATTCCCTTGGCGCTACCCCCGTTGATGAGTGGCATTGTCCTCGTCTACCTGATTGGTCCCTACACCTTTTTGGGTCAACTCTTTGGCGAACACCTGACCAACTCGTTGGTGGGTGTCGTTATCGCCATGTCGTTCGTGTCCTCGCCCTTTTTGATCGTTGCCGCACGTGCGGCCTTCGCGTCTCTCGACAAGGGACTGCTGGACGTCGCCGCGACACTCGGTCACTCTGACGTGTCACGTTTTTTGCGCGTGGCTGTGCCAACGGCTGGACACGGCATCCGTGCGGGCATGCTACTCACGTGGCTTCGCGCTTTTGGCGAGTACGGCGCGGTCGTGATTTTGGCCTACAACCCTGCGTCATTGCCGATCTACACCTACAACCAGTTCAGTGGGCGAGGACTTCCGACCACCTTGGCGCCGACGGCACTGGCTTTGGGTGTCGCGATCGTCGTCGTTCTCCTTAGCCGCGCGAAGGTCACCAAGCCGTCGTCTCGCACGCTGAAGGTAACGGCGCCCTCGACGCCAACGATGATGACACCGCGACCAATTCGCTTTGAACTCGACCACCACCTAGGAACGTTTCACCTCCACCTTGCGCACGAATCGACGACGACGCACCTGGGCATTCTTGGACCCTCTGGTTCGGGAAAGACGGCGTTACTGAGGTGCCTCGCCGGACTCAATGGGCCAAGTCCGGGACCCGTTTGGTTTGGCGACGAGATAGTCCAACACGTGCCCGTTGAACGTCGTGGCGTTGGTTATGTTGCCCAAGGATTCTCGCTCTACCCGCGCATGTCGGTGTGGCGACACTTGATGTTCGCTGGTGCGACGCCCGAACTTGGCGCGTATTGGATCGAGCACCTTCGACTTGATGGCCTGGAAAACCGATTCCCGGCGGAGCTCTCTGGGGGTCAGCGTCAACGAGTGGGACTCGCCCAAGTGCTCTGCTCTTCGCCCAAAGTGTTGTTACTCGACGAACCGTTCTCGGCCGTCGACGTACCGGTGCGCCTCGAGTTACGGCGCGAGCTTCGTCGCCTTCAACATGAGACTGGACTTTCGACGGTCCTCGTGACCCACGACCCCGAAGAAGCAGCGTTCCTCTCTGATGAGCTAATCGTTCTCTCAGATGGTTCGCTTATCCAGTCGGGCACGAGTCGCTCTGTCTTCTCTCGTCCCGCGTCGGTGGACGTGGCGAGGTTGCTCGGTGTTGAGAACTTGAACCTCGCCACCGTGCGTTCGTCGAACACGATGATCGTCGCGGGAGCGATGATTCAAGTGTCACCGACCCAACTCGAGGCGGGGACTGAGGTGTGGTGGAGTATTGCGCCCGAGCGCGTAAGCGTTAGGTATGCGCGTGCGACCAATGGCAGTGAGGCGACGGACTCGTTAGTGGGAACTGTCAGCGACGTGGCGGACATCGGTACGGCGTACGACATTTTTGTGAACATCGGCGATGGCGTGGAAATCATGGCGCGCACCCGTGGCGCGCTCGACGTTGAGGTCGGTACGCGGTGTTTGGTCGAGCTGGACCCAGAAGCCATCTCACTCTGGGAGGTGCAACGTGATATCACCGAGCAAGAAGTCACCGGCGTCGCTCGCTAGAACTTGTCGGGAATCTCCACACTGACGTTGGTGGCTTTGATGACGGCATCAACCACGACGCCGGGCGCGAGCTCGAGTTCGTCGGCGGCTTCGCGGGTGATGAGTGAGACGAATCGATGAGGTCCGGCCTGTATCTCGACTTGAGCAACGACCTTGTCCTTCACGACCCTCGTGACAATGCCAACAAAGCGATTGCGTGTTGACTGGGCGCGAGGACTCTTTGGCTTTACGCTCGCGGCGCTCGCGATGGCGCCTTTGGCCAACGCCTCTCCGTCGAAATAACGGCGGCCGTCCTTACCGACAGTCGAGATGAGGCGTCCAGTTTCGGCCCAGCGACGGATTGTGTCGGAACTCACGCCGAGCAGTTCTGCCGCCTGCGCGGTGCGGTACTTCGCCATGGTCAAAGACTAGTCAGGCACTGCCGGAAAATCGTTGGCGCATAATGCGACGACTCAGCCGCCGATCATGGACATTGATCTTGTTGGACTCAAGAATCCGGGCTCGTTGATGGCGTGACCCGGGAACTTCTCCCACACGGCCT
>DATCBX010000089.1:0-3077 GCA_036511635.1 Acidimicrobiales bacterium
CCAAAGTCATCGGCGCTGAGGTGTTGGAGTTGAAGATTCGTGCCGGTCGCGCCGTCGAAAATGAGTACCCGTTGCGCGAGAGCCTTTAGATAGGGGTCGTTGGCGCTCGGACGAGCGAAGGGTAGTCGGTGAGTTGGCTCCATTTGTCATTCAGGTTACTGGCGATGTCGTTGTTCACTACGCTGACGGAGTGAAGATTTACACGCGCGGCGGTGACGACGGCACCACGGGTCTCTACTTTGGTGGACGTGTTGACAAGAGTTCTGAGCCCATTGAAGTCAACGGTGCGGTCGACGAAGCGCAGGCGGTGCTCGGCTGGGCACGCTCGCTTTGCGATGCCGGGTCTCGTCTAAATGATCTACTCATCACGATCGAACGAGACCTCTGGGTTCTTATGGCCGAGGTAGCGACACTTCCGGGAAATCGGCACAAGCTCGTTGTTGAAAAATCATTGGTTTCTCAGGGCATGATCGATCGACTCGAAACCGAGATTGACGCTCTCTCGTTAGAGATTGAGATGCCCAAGGAGTTCGTGGTGCCCGGTGAGACACAGTTGTCGGCTGCGCTTGACGTCGCGCGCACGGTGATCCGTCGCGCCGAGCGCGTCGCCGTGCAATACCCCCTCGAAAACTCACTGGTCAATCCCTATCTCAATCGACTGAGTGACCTCACGTGGACTATGGCTCGTTGGGCCGAAGGACCACACCATCGAACCGCTCGGGTTCACGACTAAATAAAGGCACTTCATGGCTCGCACGGCTCGTATCTCATCACTCAACGAAGCACTCACGCAGAGCACTATTGGCGTGACGGTGATCTTCAACGAAGGTGAGGGGACAATTAGTGGCGCCATTCCAACAAACCTCGGTGGCGTTGATATTCCTCGAACTCTGAGTAGTGGGTGGTGCAAGCAGCAGGGCCTAAAGGACGAGGCAGGAAGTTCAGTGGTGCTTCGATCGCTCGCGGGCTCGAACGTCGCGCTGATCTCATTGGGGTCAAACGCGTCGAACACCGAGAACTTGCGACTCGCTGGCGCCGCCGCGCTTCGAGCTGCTGGCGAGAGTTCGATCGCTGTTCTCTTGGCAACTGAGGAGTTTGATGATCCTGCCGGTGCGGCCCAAGCGTTCGTCGAGGGAGCGTTGCTGGCATCCTACAGTTTCAAGAACAACGACAACGACGCAACGATTGACGTGGTACCCCTTGGCGTGCCACTGCCCACCGTCCCCGTGCACGACGCCATCACGAGAGGTGTCGAGCGCGGCGTCACGATCGCGAACGCGGTCAACTGGGCGAAGTTCCTCATAGATTCGCCGGCTGGTTACCTCCCTCCGAAGGAACTCGCAAAAGCTATCGATGAACGCCTCGAAAAGGACGCGCACGTCAAGGTGGAGATCTGGACTGAATCGAGAATTCGAGATGAACGACTCGGGGGACTGCTCGGCGTTGGACAAGGATCAGCTCAACCCACGAGGCTCGTGTACGCGACGTACGACCCCAAGCCTGGCACGCCACTTCCTCACGTCGCGCTCGTGGGTAAGGGCGTGACCTTTGACTCAGGCGGGCTTTCGCTGAAGAGTCCCGACGGCATGATGGCGATGAAGACCGATATGTCGGGCGCGGCAATCGTGATGTCCGTGCTGTCGCTGGCTAGCCGCCTTGCACTCGACGTCAAGGTCACGGCGATCGCTCCGTTAACGGAGAATCTGGTGGGCGATAAGGCCACGAAACCCGGTGACGTGCTCACGATTCGTAACGGCATGACCATAGAGGTGCTCAATACCGACGCCGAAGGACGACTTATCTTGGCCGATGGACTTAGTCTGGCCGTTGAAACGGACGCCGACACCATTATTGACGTGGCGACGTTGACCGGGGCGCAGAATGTTGCCCTTGGTGATGAAATGGGTGCGATGTTCGCTTCCACGGACGAACTCGCGTCGCTGCTCGCTGCAGCCAGTGATCGAAGCGGCGAGGCGCTCTGGCGGATGCCACTCTTTAGCAACTACGAGACTCACATTGAGTCGGACGTCGCGGACATGAAGAACCTTGGCAAACCCCCTAAGGCCGGTGCGATTTCAGCCGCGCTGTTACTTCGCCGATTCACGAATGGCCGACCGTGGGTCCATCTCGATATCGCGGGACCCGGCAGAGCTGACGCGGCGCGCGGCTACCAAACAAAGGGAGCCACCGCATTTTCGACTCGTACGTTGGTCGAATATCTCGTCGCGTTGGCAAATTCGACGGGCAATTAAAGGTTAAGGCGTCGCACACGCTCGTGACGGGTGGGTACGTCGCGAACAAGCGATCTCGACGCGACGTCGCTGTCGTCACCACGGCCGACAAGAACAGAGCAGAATAGTTCCTCGTCGGCGATCCCGGCCCACTTCAGTATCGCGTCGTCGTAGCGAAAGCTTCCCCAGATGGTGGCCTGCCAACCGCTCTCTTCGATTAGTAACAACAGCGCCATGGTCGCCATCGCGGCGTCAGTGTGCCAATAGGGAAGTGGCCACGCTGACAGGTCGCTCAATCCCGAATCGGCCTTGTCAGCTTCTGCGTATCGCGAAAGATAGTCCTGAGCGCGGGCCGTGACGAGCACGATGCCTCCAGCTCGTTGCAGCCCGTCGCTTCGCCTAGAGCGCTCGCGCCAGCGTTCGTCGGTGGCGTGCTGGAAGTAGCTCGCTACCGATGAGGCGCCCACGGTGTAAAGGCGAACGCCCGCACTGTTGCCCGCCGTCGGAGCCCACAGTGCTTCGGCGCAGAGTTCGTCGAGCCACGACTCATCCACGGGGGTACCGTCAAAGGATCGAACCATGCGCCGACGGGCCAGCAGTTCACGAAGTTCCACGCGAAGGGTTTAGCAGGTGGAGCGTTTTGTAATGTTGACCTAACCGGTAAGGTTTAGGCACTGAAAAGGAGCGTCCCTTGTCCTCACCACGAGACCTACTGAACGCCGCGAAGGCCGAGATTCGTGAGATTGATCCTCACGACGTTGCGTCGCGTCTAAGTCACTACGAGTTACTCGATGTTCGCGAGCCCGAAGAGTACGAGCAGGGGGCATTGCCCGGTGCTATCCACGT
>DATCBX010000090.1:0-15495 GCA_036511635.1 Acidimicrobiales bacterium
GTGCTCATCCGCACGCATCAATCACGTCACGACAAGTCGAAAGAGTTCAGCGCGCTCGCTCAACCAAAAGGCAAACCAAGGAGGAAAGATGTCGCATAGGTCCCGGAGCCATAAAGTGACACGGGTGGTGAGTCTTTACAAGATGTCTCAGATCTTCTGGAACACTTACGCGCTAGGTGTCCCAGAAACCCTGGAACATCAGACGTTGGTGCCCACCAATTGTCTGTTCCCGTCAACTTGACCTTTATTTCGCACGCGCACAGACCGCGGTGTCCAAAGTTCGCCCCTGTCTCCTGGACTGGGCGACCGCTACTCCAGTTCCTTCCAATGCTGTCGACCGAAAAGGCGTCCGAATCGAGCGGTGAGCGATGGCCCTTCGTCGTGAGCCATGTCGGGATGGAGAACAAGAGTACCTTCGGGCGCGGGCAGAGCCGCGGCTTCATCGTCGGTCAATGCACACCGAACCAAAGTGGTTGTGATGTCCGTAATTTGATCTCGGTCTACAAATCGAAGTCCGTGCTTCGTCTTAACGGCAATACCATCGAATATGTCCAGTTCCGGGATTTGCAGGACATGCTCGACCGTCCCAAACTGGGTATCCGTGGAACTGAGTACGGCCGCGCCAATGGGCAGCCCCATATACGAGACTCGTTTTCCCTCATCCATGGGCTCCCCCTTCCACTTAGCTTGACTCTACCGTTGGCGTAGGACCCAGAAGTGGAGCTGACCGACCGCCCAAGGTAGGGACTTCGGACCTCTGTGAATTTGACTCGACCCGAGAGCGAAGACCTTGACGGGAACTACCGAGAGGCGGTTTTTATCGAGTCCCCAAGGTCCGCTCGATGTCCAATTTACAACGTTGCCCCTGTTCAAGCGGCATGTTACATGTCCGATTGCTCAGGTGACTTCAGTCTCTTGTTCAAACGCCGACTGTCGCTAGTACCCCCAGCACGATCTCGTCGTGTCTCATGCATTAAAGCTCCTTTTGAGCGTCAATGTCGAAGCGTTCCAAAGGACCTTTTGGGGTGAAGTGGTCGCCGTGTGACACAGGAGTGCTTAAGTGTGCTATACCCTAGGGGGTATAGTTCTACTGTTCAAAGGGGCAGCATGGTTAGCAAGAAGTCCGGACACGTGTTGCAAGATTCGCATCAGTCGACGCTAATCACTAACCGACTAAAACGCGCTCACGGACAGTTGGGCGCCATCGTGCGCATGATGGAGGAGGGTCGCGACTGTGAGGCGATCGTCACTCAGATGGCCGCGGTGAGCAAGGCCATCAACACGGCCGCCTTCACCTTGATCTCTTCCAGCCTGAAGGAATGCCTCACTGATCCCTCGGTCGACGCTGACGATGTGTCCGCGAGGTTGCAAAAGCTCTTCTTGAGTCTGGCGTAGGGGGCTGTCGTGCGCGTTGTCATTGTTGGTGGTGTCGCCGGTGGCTTGTCAGCAGCTACGCGACTGCGGCGTCTAGACGCTGACGCGGAGATTGTGGTGCTCGAACGTAGTGGGCACGTGAGCTACGCCAACTGCGGACTGCCCTATTTCGTTGGGGGCGTAATTGAAGACGAATCTGACCTGCTCCTCCAGACTCCCGAGTCTCTCCATGACCGGTTTCGTCTCGACGTTCGTGTATCCAGTGAGGTCACGTCGATTGATCCAGTCACCAAGAATGTCAGCGTGGTCGACCTCTCGACCGGGACCCTTTACGAGTTGTCCTACGACAAACTTGTGCTGAGTCCGGGAGCGTCTCCGGTTATTCCGCCGATTCCTGGGATTGAACGAGCTCTGCCACTACGCACGGTGGAGGACGTTGAGCGAATGAGCGATGCCGTTGGCGCACGTCCGGCTCAGGCTGTGGTGATTGGCGGCGGCTTCATCGGCCTTGAGATATCCGAGAATCTTCGTCATCGAGGGATTCCCGTCACGCTCGTAGAGGCGTTGGACCAAGTCCTGGCGCCACTTGATCCTGAAATGGCCCAACTGGTCACCGAGGAGTTGACGATTCATGGCGTTGAGGTCCGACTGGGTTCGTCCGTTGTCAGCATCGATCTCGAGGGCGTCGAACTGTTAAGTGGCGAGCATCTACCGGGCGAGTTGGTGATTGTCGCGATTGGCGTTCGCCCCGACGTCGCCCTCGCGCGCTCAGCGCGCCTGACGATTGGTCCTCGGGGCGGCATTCAAGTGGACGAGTTCAATCGGACGAGCGATCCTTCGATTTACGCCGTTGGTGACGCCGCGGAGAAGACTGATGCGCTCGACGGGAGTGCCTCATTGGTCCCGCTCGCGAACATCGCGAATCGTCATGGCCGGGTGGTCGCGGACCACATCGCGGGCCGCGACGTGCGACCGCTGGCCACCATTGGAACAGCCATCGTCAAGGTCTTTGATCTGACCATCGCCACCACGGGATGGAACGAGAAGCGACTTCGAGAGGCTGGTCGAGCGGCGATATCCATTCACTCCCACCCCGGTTCACACGCGGGCTACTACCCCGGGTCGGAGACGATGGCGCTGAAACTGATTTTCGATCCGGTTAGTGGTGAAATTTTGGGTGCACAGGGCATCGGCCGCTCGGGCGTGGACAAGAGAATTGATGTGCTCGCAACAGCCATTCGTGGTGGAATCACCGCACCGGAGCTCGCTGATCTTGAACTCGCCTACGCACCGCCATTCGGATCAGCGAAGGATCCCGTCAACATGCTCGGGTACATGGCCGAAAACATCGTGAGCGGTCTTTGTGATCCAGTTCAGTGGAGTGAGTTGGCGGAGCTTCGATTGCGTGGATACGAGTTGGTGGACGTTCGCACCGAAAAGGAGTTTGCCGACGGACACATCCCCGACTCTCGCAATATCCCGCTCGACGAATTGCGTGAGCGCGTCGGCGAGATTGGGTCGACGTCTGTGGTGGTGATCTGCCAAATGGGCCAGCGGGGCCACACCGCGACGTTGTTACTTGACGAGATGAACTTCGACGCCAGGAATCTCGACGGGGGATATGAAACGTGGCGTCATTCGCCCGCCGCGAGCGATTTGTTGATTCACACGTAACCACACGAAACGAAAGGAAGAGAACAATGTGTAGCAAGACAATGTGTCGTCGATGCGCGAAAGCCACCTGGAAGGGATGCGGCAAACACGTCGAGCAGGCGCTCGCCGGAGTTCCCAAGAATCAGCGGTGCATCTGCACGGGCGAAGATGTGGCTGGCTCGAAGAGCAGTGGCTTTTTCTCACGTCTTCGGGGAAAGTGAATCCAGGTGTCGGCAGCTAGCAGATGGCGCGAATCGCTCGAGGCCTGGTCGATCCCCGAGAACATTCTGAGCCAAGCTCCGGAGAGCCCGTGGATTCATCCACCCGAGCTCTTCGATGTGCCTGACACCATCCCTACTTCTCCCTCGCACGATCGGGCAAAGGAGGCTCTCGGCGACGAGGCGAGCGTTCTCGATATTGGTTGCGGCGGAGGAGTGGCGACGTACGCGCTGGTCCCGCAGGTTCGCCGGGCCGTAGGCGTCGATCATCAAGTCGAAATGCTGTCGATGTACGCAAGAAATGGCGCTCGCTTTGGCGTCGACGTCGAAACGATTGAGGGCTTCTGGCCCGCGGTGGCGCCTCAAGCCCCCGTGTGTGACGTGGTCGTTGCTCATCACGTTGCATATAACGTGCCCGACATCGTGCCGTTCTTACGGGCAATGAATGAACACGCTCGGCATCGTGTCGTGCTGGAACTTCCCGCCGCGCACCCCTTGTCGAACATGACGGTTGCGTGGCAGCACTTCTGGGGTCTAGAACGACCGAGCGGACCCACGCCACTGGACCTTATGGAAGTGGTCGGTGAAATGGGGATCACGGCACGTTTAGAAACGTGGCACGGGTCGACGCGAAAGGAACCGAAACTCGACCAGGCGGCTCGATTCATGCGGGTACGACTATGCCTTCCTCCTGAGCGAGAGCCCGAGGTTCGTGAATTCCTAGCCAGTCAGGAACCCGTGGCGGAGAGAGTTCTCGCGGCCGTGTGGTGGGATGTCACCAACGACCTTGAATGATCGATCGACGTTCGTTGCAGCATCATGCGGAGCACGTTCTCGAGAGCAAGTCGGAGTGAAGTAGCCCAGTGTCTACACCGATCGAATCGCTCGCTGCGCAAGGCATCGTCTACGTTCCTTACTTCCCGCTCGGCGGGTTCACGCCTCTGCAATCTGAAGAACTCTGTTCAGTCGCTACCCGTCTCAGGTCCACGCCAATGGGCGTCGCTTTGGCGTGGCCCTTACAGCGTTCAGCGAACATTTTGCTAATTCCGGGCACCTCGTCCGTCGCACATCTTCGCGACAACGTTTCCGGCGCTGGTCTCGTTCTTTCCGACGACGATCTGAGTGAGCTCCACGCCATTGCTGCCTGATGACGTCGTCGCCGTGACGCATCGGACATTGTGGCAATAATTTGATCACCCCTTGCTGATTGGATCAGCGTTGTGCCGATGGCGCGACCAGTGGCCAGGGTCGTTCTCGCTCAGAGATACGCGCCACGTTGAGGAGCAACTGTTCTTCGTGATGGCGGCCAATGACTTGAAGTCCAACCGGAAGGCCGTCGACGAGGCCAGCGGGAATCGATATGGCTGGATTGCCCGTGAGGTTCGCGGGAATGGTGAGCGCTCCGTTGTTGCCAATCGCCTTGTTAAAACCGTACTCAGCGACCATGTCGACCTTGCCGACGGTTGTTGCCATGGGTCCTGCCGCGGCGAAGGCCACGTCGGGGTTGGTCGCGGCGAAGATGAAATCCGTCTGCTCAAAGATGTCGGCCATTAGTTCATTGGCTTCGATGCGAAACATCTCCGCGGCACCAGCACTCTGAAGGTTGAGCCGAGATGTGGCCATTTTCATACCGATCTGAATCTCTGGCGTCAAGTCGTCGTTGCACGCCGGGTAGAGGTCGCCCAACGCTCCGGCCAGTCCAATCAAGTTAGAAAGTGACCACTCGAGTCCACCGCCGGGGAAGCGAATCGCTAGGTCGACCCGTTTTAGTTTCGCCTTGGTGATTAGTAGTTCGGCTAATTCGATGAGCAGTGCTGTCTGGGTTGGTTCGACGATCGCGTGACCCAAATCAATAGAAATGACCGCACGCTTGCCCGTGAGATCAAAGGAACCGAGGCCTGCCTCCCAGCCGTCCACTCGAGGAAGGCTCAACGTGTCTCGTGAATCGAATCCATTGCAGGCGTCAAACCATCGGGCAGTATCACGCACCGAGCGCGATAGACATCCAGTCGTCACGGTCAAGGGAGGTTGTTGTGCGTAGGGGCCTTTTGGGATCCGACCGAATGTCGACTTAAGTCCGAAGAGGCCAGTGAAGCCCGCGGGGATCCGAATAGACCCGCCGCCGTCACCACCAGAACCGAGAGTGACCAGACCGCCGGCCACCGCGGCAGCTGAGCCACCTGAGGAGCCGCCCGGTGTTCGCTCGAGATTCCAGGGGTTGCGCGTGGTGCCGTGCAGTTTGGTACTCGTGCAGTTGATGCCGCCAAACTCTGACGCGGTAGTTTGACCGGTCAATACTGCGCCGGCCGCGCGGAGTCTCGCGACGTGGGTGCTGTCGTAACGCGCTACGCGGTCGCGAAAGACCAGTGAGGCTTCGGTGTAGGGCCAACCGGCAACCGACTCCAACTCCTTGATGGCAATCGGTACGCCACCAAAGGGCAGCGAGATGTCGGCTGAGGCGGCCGCGGCACGCGCGGCGTCGGTGTCGACGTGAGAGAAGGCATTGAGGTTCGATGCTTCAATTGCGTCGAGCGACGCGTCGAGCGCTTCGACGGGACTGAGAACTCGTGATCGGAACGCGTCAACTAAAGAGCAGGCGTCGCCTAGCCAGGGTTCGCTCGTCACAAGACTAGACACTACCGATGGCTTATCGACCGCGCAAAGATGATGATGTTAGGGCTTCAGGGTCAGACTTATCGGACAGTGATCACTGCCCAAGATGTCCGCGTGAATGTCCGCGCCAACTACTCTTGGCACAAGGCTCTCGGAAACCAAGAAGTAGTCAATGCGCCACCCAACATTTCGCGCGCGAGCGTTGGCGAAATGTGACCACCATGAGTAGTGACCGTTACCTTCATGAAAAAGTCGAAAGGTGTCGACAAAGCCCGCGTCTAAGTAGTTTTGAAAGCCCTTTCGTTCTTCGCTCGTGTAACCCTTCTTGCCCACGTTCGACTTGGGGTTCGCAAGGTCGTCTGGCGTGTGCGCGACGTTGAGATCGCCGCAGAATACGACGGGCTTGGTTTTTTCGAGTTCCTTCACGTAGTGCAAGAAGGCTGGATCCCACTGAGAGTGGCGAAGGCGAAGTCGTTCGAGTCCTTCTTTGGCGTTGGGCGTATAAACCGTCACGAGATAGAAGTCGGCATACTCAGCGGTGAGAACACGCCCTTCGCTATTGGGATCGCCGTAGATGTCTGAGATCACGCCGAACTGGTCGATAGAACCTTGGTGCAAGCCGGGCGTCACGCTCAGTGGTGAAGTCTTCGAAAAGATTGCCGTGCCGGAGTAGCCCTTCTTTTCTGCCGAGTTCCAGTGCTCTTCGAATCCCGGCAGGACAACGTCCGACTGAGACTGCTGCGCCTTGGTTTCTTGTAGGCAGATGATGTCGGGACTGAGTGCCTCGACGAAGGGCATGAACAGGCCTTTTTTGGACACAGCTCTAATGCCGTTGACGTTCCAGGAAACTATTCGCACGTCAGAAATGTAGCAACGTTCGATGGAGTCAAGAAAATCAAAATAAATTGATCGCCGACGTCAAGGCGTTTGTTCATTAACGCCGCGGTTTAGACAAAACCAACGACACCGTGGGGCTGATAGTTCGATTCCAGCAATGAGATCTCTGCCTCGTCGAGTTGGACTTCGAGCGCGGCGACGGCGTCGCTTAGGTGATGTGATTTCGTCGCGCCGACTATGGGACTACTGACCGCAGGCTTTGAGAGCACCCAGGCGAGCGCGATTTGAGCGGGCGCCACGCCGCGCTTGGTGGCAATGTCGATCACGGTGTCGACAATGGGCTTGTCCGCGTCACCGTAGAGCGAACGTCCAAACTCGTCATTCTCCGAACGGTTCGTCTGTTCGTTCCACGCTCTCGTCAGTCGGCCGCGCGCCAAGGGGCTCCACGGAATAGAACCAATTCCTTGGTCAAGGAGCAGCGACATCATCTCACGCTCCTCCTCACGGTAGAGAAGGTTGTAGTAGTTCTGCATACTCACGAAGCGAGTCCAGCCATTCGCTTCCGCGGTGTAGAGCGCTTGAGCGAACTGCCACGAGTACATCGAAGACGCGCCAATGTATCGGGCCTTACCGGCCTTGACGACGTCGTGCAATGCTTCAAGCGTCTCCTCGATTGGCGTGTTGTAGTCCCAGCGATGGATTTGGTAGAGGTCGACGTAGTCGGTACCGAGACGCCTGAGGCTGTTGTCAATCTCGGACATGATGGCCTTGCGTGAGAGACCTTGCCCGTTAGGACCGGGGCGCATGCGTCCGTGCACTTTGGTGGCGATGACGAGTTCTTCGCGTGGTGCCATTGAGAGAAGCGTCGCACCGGTGATTTCCTCGCTGCTGCCCGATGAATACACGTTGGCCGTGTCAAAGAAGTTGATACCCGCGTCGAGTGCTTGGCGAAAGAAGGGCTCGGCGGCGCTTTTGTCGAGCGACCAAGGTTGGTTCCCTCGAGTGGGTTCGCCGTAGCTCATGCAACCAAGACAGATTCGTGAGACTTGAAGGCCGGTGGTACCGAGAGATGTGTAGTCCATGTGAAAATTTTAGTTGCTTCGTCTGATAATCCTTCAGCCGAAATCCTTGGCGACGACCACGGTTTTGCCTCTTGTAGTTGCGTCATTGGGGGATATTGAGACGTGATGCGACGCAGTAATTCCCTCTCTGACACAAAGCATTAAACGAGTCTGGCGTTGCCCGACAAGATAACTGGGCTGAAATATCCAAATGATATGAAAGTTGAATCAATTCATCTTTCGCGGACGTGGATCCATCGCTCGCATGGGACGAATACTTCAGTGGCGGGGCGGACGGGGAGCCGATCAAGGGCTGATTTATTGGTCTCCATCACGTCGTGGTCATCAAAGAACGAGAGTACGGTGACGTGCCACCACCCAAAAGCATCTACCGCGGCCACTTTTCCAGCGCGCTAGGCGCGGTGACCGAAATCTCACGCGTTGGCAACGCGCCAGGTTGGCGGCTATGGGACGCCCTTATAAAGTGGACGCAACGTCCCGACGAAGTTTTAGGAGCTCTTAGCGTGCCATCTCGCCCCACCATTGTTGTTTGCGAAGGGGACCAGACTGGTCAGGAGCTCCTCGAGGAGTCCCTTCGCGCGCTTGATGTTTCCGTTCTTGGTTTTGAACTCGACCTTGTTCGCTACGACCTCTCTTTAGGAAATCGCCAGAAGACCAAGAACGGCGTAGTGCTCGACGCCGCGAAGGCAATGAAGGAAACGGGCCTCGGACTTAAAGCCGCCACCGTTACACCCACCGAGATCGGCAGCGTTGGTTCGCCGAACCGCATATTGCGCGAAGGCATCGACGGAAAAGTCATCGTTCGAACCGGTCGACGAATACCAGGCGTGACGCCGATCGTCGCGCTGAGCCACCCCATTGTCGTGGTGCGCATGGCGGTTGGCGACGCGTACGGCGCTCTCGAAGGTCGTGACGGTGACGCGGGGGCGAACGATGAGTCGGCGTGGCGAACCGAGCGCATTGATCGCTCGGTCTGTCGATCAGTTGCGGAGTTTGCTTTTCGCTCCGCGTTGTCGCTTGGTGGACTCGTCTACGGCGGACCCAAGTGGACCGTTTCGACGATCTACGAAGGAATGCTCAAAGAAGAGATGGACGCCGCCGCCGCGCGCCACCCGAGCGTGGTCTACCGACCAATGTTGATTGACGCGTTGTACGCCGGTCTCATGACTGAGGGTTGGGACACGCCGGTCGTCATCCCCGCGTTGAACCGCGACGGTGACTGTTTGAGTGATTTGGTCCTCGCGATGTTTGGTTCGATCGCCGGTGCTGAGTCAGTGTTGCTGGCACTTGATGAGAATCTCGACCCTACGGTTGCCATGGCTGAAGCACCTCACGGCACGGCGCCCTCACTCGAGGGCAAGAACGTGGCTAACCCGATGGCGATGTTGCTGGCCAGCGCGGCCGTACTCGAACACGCGGGTTTTCGAGATGCTCAGTGTGCTGAAGCGTCGTCGGCGCTGCGTGAAGCCACGTTGTCAGCCGCGGCGGATGGGATCCGAACGTTCGACCTTGGGGGAGAATCCACGACGAGTGAAGTCGTTGATGAAGTGATTCGTCGAATGCGTCTACGCAACGCGTAGTTGCCAGGCCCTACTTGCTGAGGTATATCGACCTCAGAATTGAGTGAGTAAACGTGTTCGTGCGCGAGTAGACCTTTCGGCGCACGTAACGCTGAGCGTAGGCGCCGGGTCCTTTGGACGCGGCTTGCACGTTGCCTAAGAGTCGCGCGTCTCGGTACAGTTCTGATCGAAGACTGCGGTGGCGAGCCATGCTCTCCTTTCTGTCACTCGTTCTAACAAATTCGTCTCGCGTCCACGAGGATGGCAGTATCTAATGAGCCTTCACCATCGAGGAGATGACATGGACAATCGACAAATCGTGCTCGCAAAGCGCCCTGTGGGACAGGTTGATGAGACGACGACGACGTTGATCACGTCGCCTCAGCCCCAGTGTGTTGAAGGAGAGGCGCTTATAAAGGTCGCTATGTTGTCCATTGATCCGACAATTCGTACCTGGATGGACGACGCGCCGGGCTACCTTCCGCCCATTGAAGTGGGCGCCGTCATTCGCGGCAGCGGTACGGGCGTCGTTGTTGAGTCGCGCAGCGAGCGCTACAACGTCGGCGACGTTGTCTTTGGAATGACGAACTGGCAAGAATGGGTACTCGCGACTGAGGAGAATCGATTCTCCGTTGTTCCAAAAGGACTCGGTCTGGACCTCGCGACCATGATGAACGTATTGGGGGTGACGGGTATAACGGCATTCTTTGGACTCACTGACGTTGGTCAATTGAAAGAAGGCAACGTCGTCGTTGTCTCGGGGGCCGCCGGCGCTACGGGGTCGGTCGCTGGACAGATCGCTAAGGCTCGCGGCGCGAGCAGAGTTATTGGCATAGCTGGAGGTGGCGAAAAATGCGCCGAAGTCGTCGAGAGGTACGGGTTTGACGAGTGTTTGGACTACAAAGAAGACAAACTGCGCCAGCGTCTTAGGTCGGCGGCCCCGAACGGCGTGGATCTCTACTTTGACAACGTAGGTGGTGAGATTCTCGACGCGGTGCTGGCGAACATTTCAATGAACGCACGCGTGGTGTTGTGCGGTGCAATCTCGCAGTACAACGCTACCGGCGCTCGTCGAGGGATTGAGAACACGTCGATGCTGATCACGCGTCGAGCTCGTATGGAGGGCTTCATTATCTTGGATTACGCGAGTCGCTTTGTTGAAGCCCAGACAGAACTCGCGGGGATGGTGCTCTCGGGATCACTCCACCACCAAGAACATTTGGTGACGGGGCTTGAGAACGCGCCCGACGCACTCAATCTTCTCTTTAGTGGTGGAAACCACGGCAAAACGCTCGTGGTGGTGGACGAGAGCGTGCAGCTTGGCTGAGGCAGTGGGGAATCGTCGTCCGCGTAAATTTTTGCTCAGCGCTACGGGTGCACTCTTCGTCATCGCTCTCGTCGCCGGGTTCGCTCAGTTTGGCGCCGTCGCGTCACTCGACGACGTCGCGCGTCACTTTGGTCACCACACCGACAAGCAGTCGCTCCAGAGCGTCGTGGGTTTATCGGGATCGGTGCTCGGTATTGGACTCGCGGTGCTTCGATTGGCGTCGTTAGGTGCGTTGCCCCTGGCTTCGCTGGCCGACCGTTGGGGGCGAACGAAGGTGCTTCGTCGTACATTGTTTGTCGGTTTGATCATCACTGCCGGCGCGTCACTCAGTCCTGCGTACTGGTTTTTCGTTCTCTGTTTCGCACTCGCTCGGCCGCTCTTGTCCACGACGTCGACACTCATTCAGGTCATTACGGTTGAGCTTTCGAGCACGAATCGACGTATACATCGACTCGTCATCATGTCGGCGGGCGCGGGGATGGGAGCGGGAACCGCGGCGATCTTGCACGGCACGATTCGCGGTCCGGACTCGTTTCGCTGGCTCTTCGCCCTAGCAATCGTGCCCGTTTTCTTCGTCGCGCCACTACTGCGACGGGTACCCGAGCCAACGTTTCATAGCGACGACGTTCCGATGGCTCGCCTCGGATCAGTGCCACGTCGTATGCGTGAACGAGTTTTGATCGTTGGTGTCATCGTCTTCGTGATTGGTGTTATCGCGGGTCCCGCCAGCGGTTTTACCTTCGTGTACGGCGAGGGCGTGTTGAAAATCAAACCCGACGTTGTGGCGAGCGTTGTGGCGCTCAGCGCTCTTACCGGACTCGCGGGGCTCCTGCTGAGTCGATACCTCTCCAGGCGGGTGGGGCGCCGCTGGACCGTGGTATTGGGTGTCATGACAACGGCCGCCACCGCGTCACTCGCGTACGGCGGCGGTAGGACAGACTTCGTCGTGGGCTACATGCTCGGTGTCGCCTCAGGCGGATTACTGGCGCCAGCAATCGCCGCGCTCAGTACCGAGCTTTTCTCGCACAAGTTTCGCGCGACCGCGGCTGGTTGGGTCGTCGTCGCGGGAGTGCTGGGCGCGATATCGGGACTGTTGTTCTTTGGCTTGATTGGCGACTCCGTGCACGTCACGGGTGCCGGTTCGCTGCGACTGCCCGCGCTCGTAACATTCTTGCCTCTACTGCCGCTGATGCTGTTGCTCCTGCGACTTCCAGAGAGTTCTCAAATGGAGTTGACTTAGCTAAGTTCGAGGTCGGTGACGAGCGCGAGGTGATCACTGCCACCGTCGCGCGTGAAGCTCTTGAGTGATCGCCACGGGCCGCGCCCAAGCACGTGGTCGATCTGTGAGTGAGGGCGCGGCGAGGGCCACGTGCGGCCCTTGGCGAGAGAGTGCCAACCCGGCAATAACAGCCTAAGAAGTGGTCGCCAGCAGTTGAAGTCGCCACCAATGAGGATGGGCAACGTGGGGTCCAACGTTGCAACGAACTCACTTACGCGTTGGTATTGAAGATAGGAACCATGACTTAGGTGCGCGCCATGAATGGCGAGCACATAGAACGACCGGTCGCCTTCGCGTAGTCGTGCCACAATCAGCGCACGCTGCACCTTCTCTCGTGGTAGACGACCCAGTGAGACAACGCGGACGTCTTCGATCGCAAGGCGCGTCAAGAGTGCGATTCCCCACGTGCCGGTCTCGACGTGCCCAAGGCGTGACCGACTCTCGAGTTGGGACTTGGTGAGGGAGCGGTGTTCTTGAAAGTAGAGGCCGCGTTCGCCAACGAAGTGCGCGAAACGAGGTTGCCAGCTCTTTTGGCCAACGCCCGTGGTGACGCGTTCACCTTGGGCTAAAGGAGCAAAGGTTCCTTTGAGACCAAGTGACGAGGCGAGATCGTCGTAGAAGTCAACGCCGTCGTCACCACGCCAGATCTCTGGGAGAATGAGGATGTCAGCGTCGAGCTCTTTAATCACGTCAAGGGCTCGCGTTGGTCTTCCCCAACCGTCAACTCCGGCGTGCAGATTAAAAGCAGCGACACGCACCGTACAACCTTACCGAGGCTTCTCGTGAGGTGTGGCAGTCTCTACGGGTGGATTCCGTCAACGTGACCTTCGGTCACCGGCTGTGGTGGGTGGACGCGTTCATTGGCGACACTGAGCGGGGAAACCCAGCCGTGGTGGTATTGCTGGAGCATCCCCTGCCCGATGAGGAGCTTCAGCGAATTGCCTACGAGGTCGGTGTTTCTGAGACCGCCTTCGTGAGAAGAGCCGGCGACCAGTGGTCGCTGCGCTGGTTCACGCCCACGGTTGAGGTGGATCTCTGTGGACACGCGACGCTCGCTACCTTGCACGTCTTGCTCAACGAACTTGGAGCACCGGGCGGCGAGTTCTACTTCGCCACTCGTTCGGGCGTGCTTTCAGGTCGTCGCCTACGTGACGGCCTGCTCGGCGTTGACCTTCCGCGCGCCTACATCGAGCCCCTCGAACCCTCGGTCCTCAACGGCACGTTGGGTGTAGTGACTGAGATCTACCAGGCCGGTCCTTCGAGCGTCCTGGCCGTTGTTGAGGACTACGACGCACTTTGTGGACTCAGTGTCGATCCCATGAGTCTCTTGCTCGTGCCGAGTTCCGTCATCATTGCCGCCTGTTTTGGCGGACCCGACGTCGACGTGTCAATTCGAGTCTTCGCGCCGCGCCTTGGTCTTGCCGAAGACCCCGTCACGGGCAGTGCGCTGTGCGCGGTGTCGCCGTGGTGGGTCGAAAAGGTGGGTTCGCCCACGGTCGCGGTTCGCCAAGCCAGTGCCCGAGGCGGGCTGATGTACGCGCGTCTCTTTGAGCGCAATGTTGAAGTGGCCGGATTGGCGCGCACGTTCTTTAGCGGGGAAATCCGTGCATGAGTGACGACGAACTCGGACCAGGCCCGCGCACGCGTGTTCGAAGACTGGCCAAAAAGGCGAACTACGACGAGAGCGTAATTTTTGAGATCCTGGACGAAGCGCAGATGTGCCACGTGGCCGCGGTCGTGCACGGCAAACCCGTCGCGTTACCGACGTTGCACACCCGTGAGGGAAGAACGCTCTACCTTCACGGCAGTCCTTCGAACGCTGTTTTGAAGGCGCTGGTACGAGGAGGAGAGGCCTTCGTCACCGCGACGCTCTTTGACGGACTTCGATTAGCTCGAAGTGGCTTTGAGTCATCGATTGCGTATCGTTCGGTCGTGGTCGTGGGACGCGCGCGAGAAGTTGATGATGACATTGAAAAGGCCAAAGTGCTCGATCTGATTGTCGAACGTGTGTTGCCGGGTCGCGCCAGCGAGGTTCGCCCTCTTCGCGACTCGGAGTTGCGCCTCACGATGGTGGTTGCGGTGACAATTGACGAAGCGTCGGCGAAAGTCTCTTCTGGTCCCACGGACGACGACGCCGACGACGTGGAACTTCCCATTTGGAGCGGTACCGTGCCAACACGGATGATCTATGGCACACCGGTCCCCGACGCCAACGGGGCAATGGCGTCAGGTGACGTGGTGTTGCCTCTGTCGGTGAAGAAACTCTTGGATGATCAATGACACGCGAGGACTTGGCGCAACAGATCCAACGCATCGAGCCCGTTGACGAGCGCGAGCGATTCTCAATTGAGAAGACGCTCGATCGACTGACGTGGCCCGGTAATCCCTTCTCAGAGAACGAGAACGAACACCACGTGACCTCGTCAGCCTTTGTTATCTCGTCGCGTGGGGTGATTCTGCACCTCCATCGTCGCCTTGGTATCTGGGTTCAACCTGGTGGCCACGTCGATGAAGGAGAATCGCCTGAGGAGGCGTGTGTACGCGAGACAAAGGAAGAGACGGGACTCGACGGACGCCACCTCGTTCCCGCGCAACTCTTTCACGTCGACGTGCACCCCGGTCCTCGGGGCCACACTCACTACGACCTTCGTTACGTATTGCTCGCTGCACCCATTGACCCCCAACCTCCTGAAGACGAGAGCCCCGACGTGTTTTGGTTTGATTTTGACGCGGCTCCGGAGCGCGCTGTGCCCGACCTCGCGGCGGCACTTCGAAAACTCGCCACGTTCGCCGCTAGTTTTGGCGTGACAGACTAAGAACGTGAGCGACACCGACGATCTTCGTGCTCTCATGGATGCCGATCGTTGGATCGAGCGAGTCAGTGCCCAGAGAACGCATCTTCCAGAAATCGTTGAGCTCACGACGCTCGAAGCTGAACTTAGAGGACTTCTAAAGGATCTCCACAACGCCGAAGAGGCGGTTGCGCCCCTGCGGTCCGCCTTTGACAAAGTGGCGCAGGAGTCCGTTCGATTGAAGACGCGTGCGGGCGACCTCGACACGACGCTCGCTACCTCAACGGCGAACGCACGAGAACTCGAAGCAATCCAGAGCGAACTAACTCATGTTCGTGAGCTTCTCGCCGCGAGTGAAGACCGCGAACTCGAAGAATTGCTCGTCCTCGAACCTCGCGACGAAGAAATTGCGTCGATAAAACAGCGCGCGCAACCAGGCGTCGTGCGTCGAGGCGAGCTGTTGGGCATTATCAGTCAACTGCAGGCGTCGCTCGACGAGGAATTGATCGCACTTCGTGCCCAGCGCGCCGAGCGAGCGAGTGAGCTCTCCGCGGGACTCTTGAAGCGCTACGACACGGCTCTTGCTCGGGTAGGGACATCGGGCGCGGCGAACGTTATCGATGGGCGATGTGAGGGATGTCGACTCGCGCTCTCACCCCTTGACTTTGACCGTTGGAAGTCGCACGCGCTGGACACGTTCATGGACTGTCCCGAGTGCGGTCGTCTCTTGTTGCCGTGATTATCCTGATTCGCCATGGCCA
>DATCBX010000091.1:0-2644 GCA_036511635.1 Acidimicrobiales bacterium
CCTGCCGCCCTTATCGACGTATGGCTGTCGCCACTCACATTTTCCATTTGCATCCCCCTTGGTTCCCCAGCATCGCTGGACTGGTACGACTTTGCCCTTTGGCTACGGCGTGCTCTCAAAGAGAAACGATGGTCCGGGCCTCAGTTGTGAGGAGAATAACAGTATGAACTGCCATATGTCAAGCATATGAAGATTTCAATTAACCAGTGACCATACGTTGGACTTCGTTGAGTTTCAACTGAACCGAACATCGCGGAACTGCTCGACGCGAAGGTTCGCGGCGGTCTTAGCGACTCGCGACAATATCTCTTGATCCGAGCGACGCCACGCTCGTCGTGGCACTGACAAGGTCGATCGTGAGCAACGTGTGATTGTCGAGCATTTCCCAGCCTTCATCGTCTGACTGAGGAAAACCTGACGAAGCAACGACGACGGTGTCGACGGTGCGCCGCAGGCGCAACTGGTAGTACGGCTTTCCGTCGGGTTCCATGTAGGGGCCGGGAGACTTATCGGGGTCGTGACTATTAACTACGTAGATGGTGGAAGGCGTAATAAACATCGCGTTGAGACTGCTCGTCTCAAACTCCCTCGTAATTCTCGTGACGACGACGTCGATCGCTTCGCTGAGTTCGCGGCCACCTTCTACTTCGGCCATGACGGCTAAGAAATAGCGTTCACTGTCAGTCGTGCCGACCATACGTTCGCGCCAGCGTGGCGCAAGAAGTTCGTCCAATCGCTCCTGGGGATCAATTGATCCGTTGTGAGCGAAGGCCACTGATTCGAATATGAAGGGATGAGTATTGCGCATCTCGACCGCAAGTCCCGGACTCGCCTTACGAAAGTGAACAACGCACCCGCTGTAGGGGGCGCCCACGCTCGTATCTAATAGTTCGTCGCTGTGGGCCGGCGACGTTGAACGCGATACCTGAGGCGCGGAACCAGTTGGTTCCACACCCGCACTACCCCATCCGTCATTGTGAAGCCTCGAAAGCTCGATGAACTTCGAAAGTCCCGGCTCACCGAGCACTTCACCAAGCGTCTTCGGTGACGTAGTAGCCCAACACAGAAGTCGGCACATCAGACGTATTTTCCCATTCCGCCAGCGATATCAATGCTGGCACCTGTTATGTAACTAGCGCGATCACTCGCCAGGAACGCAATCATTCCCGACGTCTCTTCCACCGTACCGAATCGCCCGAGCGGAACTTCGCTCGCCGCGCGAGAGGCGAAGAACTCCTCCGAAGAAAGTTCCGGCGCTTGTAGTTGGTGGATGTTCGTCCACTGCGGTGTCACCACGAAGCCAATATTGACGCTGTTGACCAGAATGCCTTCGGGACCCAGCTCGAGCGCGAGCACCTTGTTGAAATTGAGACACGCGGCCCGACAGACCGTCGTGGCAAAGAATTTCGGATCCGGGTAGCGGGCGTACACGGCGTTGACGTTAATAACGCGCGGGGCTTCACTTTTGCGCAAATGCTCAAGTGCGGCCCGGGTGCAGCGAATCTGCGAAAAGAGTTTTACGTCGAGATCACCCTGCCACGCCTCGTCGGTCAGCGTTGAAAAGCCTCCCGGATGCGCGGCGCCGGCGTTGTTGACCAGAATGTCAATGCCGCCAAGCGCTTTAGCCGCGTTGGCTATGAAGTCCGATATCTGCTCAGGGTCGGTGACGTCAACGCACTGTGAGTACACGGTGCCACCGAGTTCTCGAAGCTCTTGTGCCGCGCTTTCTACTTCGTGAGCGGTGCGAGCGCATATCGCCACGCTGACGCCTTCGCCAACGAGTTCACGCGCCACGGCGAGTCCGATTCCTTTAGAGCCGCCCGTAACTACTGCGCGGCGCCCCTTTAAGCCGAGATCCACGTCAAGCGTTCCCTTCGCTCTTTTTAATCTGAGCGGCGGCGTGCTCGAGCAAACTCTTTCGCGGCGGGTTGAACACGTCAACCTCGAGACAGGTGGTGTCCTTGGTCCAGGCACCATGAGGAACCCAAGCGGGTACGACAACAACCTCGCCCGGGCGAACCGTCCGCACGTCACCGTCAAGGTCGAACTCAAATTCACCCTCGAGAAGGATGACGATCTGCTCCTCTTCGTGGGAGTGTCGAGGCGCTTCGGTGTTGCGATCAAAGTGCACGAAGTTCACCATGGTCCTCTCAGCGAGGACGGGACGGAAGTCAAGTCCGTCGACAAACGCCACCGGACTGATGTCCTCAACCTTCACGAAGCGTCCTTCGGCCGTGGGCGTGCCAGTCAGATCTGTATTGAAATGATCACTGCTGCTCATTGAATCTCCTTTTATTAGTTAGTGGATCGGTGAGTAGTTAAAAGTGTGGCTAGTCGATGTATCCCGACGTCAATCTGCTCTTCGCTGACACAGCTGTACGAGAGGCGTAGTTGATGATTTTTCACACCTTCAGGGTCAAAGAGTTGACCGGGAACGTAGGTGACACCCGCACTCGAGGCGTACGCGGCCAGCGCGGTGGTGTCAGTGCCCAGTGGAGCACTTAGCCAAGTAAAGAATCCCCCATCGGGACGCGTCCACGTCACGCCATCGGGCATCGAGGCGTCCAGGGCGCTCAACATCGCACGGCAACGCCGCTCATAAAATGACCGGGCCGCCGGTAACCATAGATCCATATAACCGCCG
>DATCBX010000092.1:0-5324 GCA_036511635.1 Acidimicrobiales bacterium
AATGAACGCGGGCGCGAACGTATGCGTCAGTACGTGCCTCCGCTCAGCGAACCCACTGACGTCCCCCAGACGTTTGTGCACCTTTGCGACGTGTTCGTTCGCCGCAACACCAACGTGTCCCAACTAGAAGAGATCGCGCGATGGGACGGTGTGATTGAGGGCGCCGTTCGTGACGGTGCTACGCACGCGGGAATCGCGATCAACGCGGCGTGGGGATCGAACTGGCTGGGGCTCTTTGACGAGTCGTATCGAATGGAGATGCTCGAGCGTCAACACGACCGCTGGACTGAAGCTGGCATCACGGTCGATCGCGTCTGGATCGGCGATCCAATGGGCTGGAATCTCCCGCATCACGTTGCCTCGCAGTTGCGCGCGATTCGCGAGCGCTGGCCCGAGATCACCCGGTTTCATTTGCACCTGCACGACGCGCGTGGCGTGGCGTTGCTGTCGGCCTACGAGGCGTTATCGGTCCTGGGCCCTGAGTGCACGTTGATTCTCGACACATCGATTGGCGGGATGGGTGGCTGTCCCTACGGCGGACATGGTCGCATGACGCGAATGATTCCGACCGAAGATCTCGTTGACCTGCTGCACGAACTCGGCATTGCAACGGGGGTTGATCTCGACCGTCTCATCGAGGCGTCGTTGTTGGCCGAAGAAGTCGTGGGTCATTCGCTCTGGGGCCACGTGTCCAAGGCGGGACCGCGTCCACGCGGCGATCGACTCTTCGCGATGGATCTGCCCTTCATCGAGACTGAGTTGCAAGCACAGCACTTTCGCCTAGGACCCGACGCGTACGTCGGAGCCCGCTCACCATGGCTCAAACCCATCGAGTCACCCAGTCGCCCCGGCGGTCAATTAGGGTCAAGCGCGTGAAGCGGGCGTGACGCGAGTGGCCACCTCGCACTCCGAGACGCAGGCGGACGACGTGTCCTCGTCGAGCGCCAGTGAGTCGACCGAACTCGTTGAGCGTGACGAGGGCGACGACGGCTCCTCGAGCGGGGTTCGCTCTCTCGATCGCCCCTTCGTTATTTTGCGGGTATTGCGCGAGAATCGTGCGCCGATGCGACTCACGGAGATTGCGACCGCGGCAAAACTTCACCTCGCGACGACGCAACGCCTGGTCAACCTGCTCATCAAGCACGGCTACGTCGAACGTGACGGTGTGGAATATCGACTCGGGCTCATCTCTTTGATCGATGGCCACACGTATCTCCTCACGAACAGCCTCACGCAAATCGCCGAGCCAATCATGCTGGAGCTAACGGCGACGACCAAACTCACGTCGATGTTGTCGGTGCGCCACGACCTCACTCAGGTGCGCGTGCTTCGCGTGCTGGGTACCCCGGCGCCGCGCTATCAAGCGCCTATTGGCGAGCAGGTTCCTCTCGTGGTTGGCGGCGCGCGTGTTCTCGCGGCCGCACTTTCTCCGGGAGACCTCGAACGTCTCCTCGAGGGAGTTGAACGGATTCCTTTCGCGAGCGGCACGGTGCTTGACCGTCAAGAGTTCATCGAGAGCCTGAGCGCAATTCGTGAACGCGGTTACGCCTTCGGACAGGGTCAAGGTGAGGGTGGCGGCGTCTCCATCGCGGTGCCGATAGTGAACCAGGACGGCGACGTCATCGCCGCGATCCAGGTCTCTGGACATATCGAGGACATTCCCTTTGACGTCGACTCACTCGTTTTAGAACTCAAGCGCGCGAGTGCGGGGATTACGAGGCGAATACCATGATCGATCACGAGCTACGGACCTATCGCAGCGACGAACCGTTACCGCGAGAGGACCAGTTGGCCTGGAAGTTGGCGTTGCTCGCCGACGACGACGTTGGCGTTGAGGACGACGTCACTGAAATGATCGTCAATCGAATCATCGACGACGTCGCCGTGGCGATGGCGTCGATTACTCGTGCGCCGGTTGTGGCGGCTCGCGAGCAAGCACGCCACCATCAAGCCAAGCCCGGCGCGACCATTTGGGGTGAAACATCTGACTACCGGGTGTCGCCCGAGTGGGCCTCGTGGGCGAACGGCGTGGCGGTGCGTGAACTTGACTTTCACGACACGTACTTGGCTGCTGAGTACGCGCATCCTGGCGACAACGTGCCGCCCATTCTCGCGGTGGCCCAGCACCTCGCGCAACGTCGCGCCATCACCGGTCACGACGTCGTGCGCGCGTTGGCGACGGCGTACGAAGTTCAGATCGATCTTGCTCGGGGCATTAGTTTGCACGAGCACAAGATTGACCACGTCGCGCATTTAGGCCCCTCGATCGCTGCCGGGCTCGGGACGTTGCTCTCGCTCGAGCCCATCGTGACCTTTCAGGCGATTGGTCAAGCCCTCCACACCACGACCGCCACGCGCCAGTCGCGCAAGGGTGCAATCTCAACGTGGAAGGCGTACGCTCCGGCGTTCGCCGCCAAGGTGGCGATCGAGGCCGTGGACCGCGCGATGCGCGGCCAGAGCGCGCCAGAGCCGATCTACGAAGGTGAAGACGGTGTCGTGGCGTGGTTGCTCGGCGGCCCCGACGCGATCTATCACGTAGCCCTACCCGCTCCCGGCGAAGCGAAGCGCGCGATTCTTGAGTCATTCACGAAAGAGCACTCGGCTGAATACCAAGCCCAAGCATGGATCGACCTGGCGCGGCGCCTAGGCGAAACGCATCGCGAATTGTTGAACGTTGAGCGTATTCGTGAGGTAGTGATCTACACCTCGCACCACACGCATTTCGTGATTGGCTCGGGAGCTAACGATCCTCAGAAGTACGACCCGCACGCTTCGCGCGAAACGCTCGACCACTCGCTGCCCTATATCTTCAGTGTCGCGTTACAAGATGGGGTGTGGCACCACGAAGACTCCTACGCGTCGTCGCGCGCAACGCGTCCTGACACCGTGGCGCTATGGCGTCGTGTGCGAACGGTAGAAGACCCCGAGTGGTCTCGCCGTTACCTCGCCGTCGCGCCCGAGTCCAAGGCCTTTGGCGGTCGAATTGAGATTCGACTGGATGACGATTCGCTCATTGTTGAAGAGATCGCGTTACCCGACGCGCACCCGGGCGGCGCGCGACCCTTCGCGCGGGCCCAGTACGTCGAGAAGTTCCGTCAACTCTCTAAGGGCGTGCTCGAGTCCGGTGAAATGGATCGGTTCCTCGACGTTGTTCAACGACTCGACAGTCTCTCCTCGGAAGAGTTAGCTGAACTTACGGTCAGCGCCCCAGTGGATTGCCTCGAACGAGCGAGCACGAGCGAAGGGATCTTTTAATGTTGCACGCTGCTACGACACCGGCGGACAAGCGGACGAATCTTCGCCGCCGTCTGGCACGTGGAGAGATCATCGTCCTGCCGGGCGCGTTCAATCCACTTTCGGCGATGTTGATTGAGCGTCGCGGTTTCGAGGCTGTATACCTCTCGGGAGCGGTGCTCGCCGCGGAACTTGGCTTGCCCGACGTGGGTCTGACCACGTTGAGCGAGGTCGCCCAGCGAGCAAACCAGGTAGCACGCGTAACCAACGTGCCAATGATTGTTGACGCGGACACTGGTTTTGGTGAAGCGATGAACGTCGCGCGCGCCGTGCAGGTCTTGGAAGACGCCGGTGTGGCCGGTCTCCATATCGAAGACCAGGTCAATCCAAAGCGGTGTGGTCATCTCGACGGAAAACAAGTGGTGGAGACTGCTTCAGCGCTTCAGCGGATCCGCGCGGCCGTTCAGTCTCGTCGCGACGCGAACCTCTTGATTATCGCGCGCACCGACGCGCGCGCGACGAGCAGTCTTGATGAGGCCATTGACCGCGCCAAGTCCTACGTCGACGCCGGCGCTGACGCTATCTTTCCTGAAGCCCTCCTCGACGAAGGCGAGTTCGCCGCGATGCGAAGCGCTCTGGACGTGCCCCTGCTCGCCAACGCCACGGAGTTCGGCAAAGGTTCGCTGCTCAGCGTGCAGCAACTCAGCGCGCTCGGCGTCAATATGGTGATCTTCCCGGTGTCGTTGCTCCGTCTTGCGATGGGTGCCGCCGAACGAGGACTGGCGACGTTACGAAAAGAAGGTGGCTTCGCCTCATCGCTCGATGAGATGCAGACTCGCGCTGATCTTTACGATCTGTTGGACTACAGCGCGTATCAAACCTTCGACGACGGCGTCTTCAACTTTCACTTGCCGAGCTAGAGACCTGGGTTCCGTCTCGGGCGACGACAAATCTTGTCGTGGGCGTCAAAAGACCACCAAACATCAGCCCAGTAGACGAAGCATGGTCATCGTTACGCCACCGCGGTAACCGTGTTAGGTTGCGCGATTACGGCGCACTGGCGCAGTCAATGTGCTGCTACGCCGTCGAATCGGGGGCAGTGCGATGCGCAAAGGGATTCGTCTTTCCACGCTTGGCGTGAGTCTTGCTTTGGTGGCCGTGGGTCTGTCGCTTGGTGGTGCCGCTGACTCTGGAGCGGCGTCGCACCAGACAATGACGTCTAACGCGACGAAGTCAACGGCCCCGACGGTTCATGCCCAATACACGCTGAACCCTAAGGCTGTTCTTATCAGCGCCCGCGACGTGAAGTTCCAGACGAGCGACCACAGCGTTGCTCAAAAGTTGACGTACGTAGGCACCACGCCGATTGTTGTTGGCAGCATCATTGTCGTCGACACCACGACAGGCCCGTTCTATGGCACGGTCACCTCGGTTCTCGGTCAGAACGTCTCAACTGTTCCAGCGACGCTCGGCGACATCTTTGAGTCGCTTGATCTCACGATGACGTCGCCCACAGGATCCGCGTCCACCACTACGCAAACAGGAACCGGAACGGGAACCGCGGCGAGCAGAGGTCTCAGGAACGCTGTAACGACGTCCCAGAACGGTCCGCCAGTTCGTCCCGCTCCTATTCCACTCTTGACTGCGACGTGCGCGGGTTCGATCTCATCCACGGTCAACGTCAGCGCCACCGCGAACGCGGGGACCTTTAGCCTCCAGACCTCGTTCAGTTGGGCTGGTGGTCTTAAGTCCGCCAGCATCACGGATAATCCGTCCTTTTCAATCACGGCAAGCGCCGCCGTGGCCGGAACAGGTAGTTGCACCTTGAAACAGCAGGTATTCAACGTGGACTTGACACCCATCGAGTTCTTTATTGGATGGGTGCCGGTCTGGATTACCCAGAGCATCAGTGGCGAGGCCGACTTGAACATCACCGCTGATGGCTCGGCCTCGATCAACTTGGGTTACAACGCAACAGCGTTGCTTGGAGCGGCGAAGCCCCACGGTGGATCGTGGGGCGTTGTTCGATCGGGGTCGGTGAGCAAAACGGTCAACACGACGTTGAACATCAACACCACGACCACCTTTGA
>DATCBX010000093.1:0-3295 GCA_036511635.1 Acidimicrobiales bacterium
GACCAATCTCTTCGTTGCTGGGCGGAACCGCAACTCGCGTGGCGGTGGGCGAGAGCCTCAGTATCGCGGACACACTCGACGAGACTCTCGAAGAGGTAGCTCTGCGCCTCGAAGAGGGGTATCGACGGATCAAACTGAAGATTCGACCTGGTTGGGACCTGGAGGTTGTTCGCGCGGTCCGCGAGACCTTTGGCGACGAGATACTGCTCCAGGTGGACGCTAACGCCTCGTACACGCTCGACGACGTCGACGTGTTGCGCGCGCTTGACAACTTTGGACTGCTCTGCATTGAACAGCCACTCGGCTACGACGACATAGATGGTTCGGCGGTACTGCAGCGTCAACTTCAGACACCAATTTGTTTAGACGAGGCGATACGAAGCCCAGCCGACGCCCGACGGGCCCTCGACATCGACGCCTGTCGCAACGTCAACGTAAAACCGAGTCGAGTTGGCGGTCTGGTGGCATCGTTAGAGATCCACGATCTCTGCGTTGAACGCGCAGTACCGATGTGGTGCGGCGGCATGCTCGAATCTGGTATTGGTCGTTCCACCAATTTGGCGTTATGTTCGCTGCCCGGCTTTAATCAACCCGCTGATATGTCACCGGCGTCGGTTCTCTACACCGATGATTTAGTTGACCCCACGTACAGTGTCGAGCCCGATGGATACGTCGCGGTGCCATTCGCGCCCGGTCTCGGATTCAACGTTGTTCCCAGTCGAATAGTCGAACGCACCGTTCGTTTCGCCGCGCTGGACGCGAGCGCGCAAAGCATTCGTGAGAGGTCACTCGACGACGTCGAAATTTGAGTTGAGGGCGGACTGCGTTTGACGCCCAGCTGTGATTGTCACGTCACACCCTGGCGTTGACGAGCCGAACGAAGTCCTTCCGATAGTGTCCCCGTTGAGACTTCACTTGAGCTCGCGTTCGCGACGGGCTACATCGGAAAGTTCAGGTGCGAGCAATGGCTACCAATCCAGACAAGGAAATCCGAGTCGAAAAACCCAAGACGTCGTCGGTTGGCATTCCCGCGATACGACACGCCATGCACCACGCGGTGAGCGAAATGGGCGTGACGCGTGGAGTAAAGACGCTTCTCGCCCTGAACCAAACTGACGGATTTGACTGCCCGAGCTGTGCGTGGCCCGACCCGAAGGACGGTGACCGGAGCCTCGCGGAGTTTTGTGAGAATGGGGCTAAGGCCACGTCGTGGGAGGCAACACGCGAGCGCGTTGACAGAGAGTTCTTCGCAACGCACTCCGTGAGTGAGTTGTTAAAACAAGACAGTCACACCCTCGAACATTACGGGCGGCTAACCGAACCGATGTACTTGGCCCCCGGGGCCGGTCACTACGTGCCGATTACGTGGGACGAAGCCTTCGAACTTACTGCCGAGCGGCTACGTGCGCTACCGGATCCAAATCGTGCAGCCTTTTACACCAGTGGTCGTGCGAGCAATGAAGCGGCGTTCGTCTACCAACTGTTGGCTCGACGCCTTGGCACGAACAATCTGCCGGACTGCTCAAATATGTGCCACGAATCGACTGGCACAGCACTTAACGAGACACTCGGTGTTGGAAAGGGCGCAGTCGAGCTCGATGACATCACCGATTACGCCGAGTTGATCGTCATCGTGGGCCAGAATCCCGGCACCAATCATCCGCGCATGTTGACTGCTCTAGAAAAGGCGAAGCAACGTGGCGCGCGCATCATCTCAGCCAACCCACTGCCCGAAGCGGGACTCATTCGATTCAAGAATCCCCAGAGCGTGCGTGGGCTGCTTGGCGCTGGAACAAAACTGACGGACCGGTCCCTGCGCGTGCGCGTCAATGGGGATCTGGCCATGTTCGCGGGTGTGAACAAAGCGCTCTTGGCGTGCGAGGACGCCGAGCCCGGCACGATCTTCGACCACGAGTTCATCGAGACGTACTGCGACGGGTTCGCCCAGGTGTGTAGTGCGTGGCGTGCCCTCCAGTGGTCTGAGATCGAGTCACAGAGTGGACTCACTCGCGACGAGATTGAGGGCTTCGCTTCAGACGTCATTGCGGCGAAGAGCATCATTGTCTGTTGGGCCATGGGAATAACTCAGCATCGCAACGCGGTGGCGACCATTCGCGAGATCGTGAACTTTCTGCTGTTGCGGGGCAACATTGGTCGGCCCGGGGCGGGTCCGTCGCCAATCCGCGGACACAGCAATGTCCAGGGTGATCGCACGATGGGTATCTGGGAGCAGATGCCCGACACGTTCCTTGACAAGTTACGAGACGAGTTCGGATTCGAACCGCCCCGCGAGCACGGCTACGACACGGTGAACACAATTCGCGCCATGCGCGACGGCGCGATTGACGTTTTTTTCGCGTTGGGTGGCAACTTCGTCGCCGCCACGCCTGACACCGCCGTTACTGAAGCGGCGATGAAGAACTGCGCGCTGAGCGTTCACGTGGCGACCAAGCTCAATCGGTCGCACCTGTGTCACGGGCGAGAGGCGTTGTTGTTGCCGTGCCTCGGTCGAACCGAACGCGACGTCCAAGTCAGTGGCGTTCAGATCGTCAGCGTTGAAGACTCAATGAGCGTTGTCCACTCGAGTCAAGGACGTCTCGCTCCAGGCTCAGAACTGTTGCGCAGCGAAGTCGCCATTGTGGCTGGTCTGGGTCGAACACTCTTCGGCGAGGACATTGGTTGGAGTGAAATGGCCAATGACTACTCAGTGATTCGTCGCCACATTGAACGAGTCATCGATGGTTTCGAGAACTTTGAGGAGCGGGTACGCGAACCGGGAGGTTTCACTCTTCCCCGAGGTCCTCGCGACTCGCGGACGTTTAACACCCCGTCAGGCAAAGCCCGATTCACCGTCAACGAACCTGACGCGATCAACGTTCCCGAGGGGTACCTGGTACTTCAAACCGTTCGATCACACGATCAGTTCAACACGACGGTCTACGGTCTGGACGACCGATACCGTGGCATCAAGGGTGGGCGAAACGTCGTCTTCGTCAACGCCGACGACCTCGCGGCACGTGGCCTGCGCGACGGCGACATGGTTGATCTCATCAGCGTCTGGTCCGACGGTGAACGCTACGCGAAAGGATTTCGTGCCGTGGCGTATGAGACACCACGCGGATGTGTCGCGGCGTACTTTCCCGAAGCGAACGTGCTGGTACCACTTGACTCCACCGCGGTGGGAAGTAATACTCCGACGTCGAAGTCCGTGATAGTCCGGATCGAGGCGGCGTCGTAAACTGAGAGTCGATGAAGCGTCGCTCGTGCGTTCTAACGAACGCGTTGTGAACCGGAG
>DATCBX010000094.1:0-7934 GCA_036511635.1 Acidimicrobiales bacterium
CTATTCGCGCTACTTGTCGCGCGATACTTCAAGGAAGAGCATCACCGTTGCGGTTTTTCTTGGCGCGGTTGGCTCGCCACTCTGGCTGATTCCCCTGGGGGCGTGGATGGCGACACGTCTTCGCGTGAGCGACGCCCTTTCTGGCATCAACGTCGCGGGCAACGCCACCGTCGCTCACGCCGGCACCGCGCTCGCGCTGGTCGCCGTTGGCGCACTCGTCGCCGCGATGGGTATCAGCGCCTACAGCGGCATGTTGTCGGTACTGACCATTGTCGACTCTTTTCGACCGGTACGTTCTGGTTCTCGCGCGCGACTCATCACCGTTCTTGGATTAGCTGTCGTGTGGTTCGTGCTCGGCGCGCTGCTGACGAACGCGACGACGGTGCTCAACGACTGGTTACTCATAATGCTCTATCTTTTGGCACCGTGGACGAGTGTAAACCTCGTGGACTTTTACTTCGTGCGCCGCGGGAAGTTCGCGACGACCGACTTCTTTACGCCACACGGCGTCTACGGTCGCTGGGGGTTCCGAGGAATCACGGCGTACCTCGTCGGCATCGCGCTCGAGATTCCTTTCATGTCGATTCCAAACCTGTACCAGAGCCCTGGTTCGACCTGGCTACAGGGTGTTGACATCTCGTGGATCATCGGTCTCGTCGTCGCGGGCGCCCTGTACCTCGTTCTTTCGCGCAGTCTCGACGTAGCGAAAGAGTCCATTGCTATCGAGCGAAGTCAACAGAAACTTCGTCGCGACAACGTCACGCGATGAACAAAGGATCACTCATCATCGTCGGAACGTCATCAGGTGCGGGCAAGAGCACTGTCGTGACCGGGCTTTGTCGCTGGCTCGCTCGTCAGGGCATCTCGGTGGCACCATTCAAAGCACAGAACATGTCGCTTAACTCATTCGTCACGGCCGACGGTGGCGAGATCGGGCGAGCCCAAGTTGTCCAAGCTCAAGCTGCCGGCGTTGCACCCGAAGTGATCATGAATCCTGTGCTCTTAAAGCCCGGCACCGATACGACGAGTCAAATGATTGTATTAGGACAGCCACTGGGTGACCTGAACGCGGCGAGCGGGTGGGCGAAGAAACGTGAGTTGTTGGATCTCGTCGTCGACGCGCATCGTGAACTTCGTCGACGATTTGACGTCGTGATCTGCGAAGGAGCGGGGAGCCCGACTGAGATCAATCTGCGCGCGAGCGACATCGCCAACTTTGGCTTTGCTCGAGCCGCCGGCGTTCCCGCAGTACTCGTTGGTGATATCGACCGCGGCGGACTTTTCGCGTCACTGGTTGGTACCTTGGCGGTCCTCGAAAAAGAAGATCAGGATCTCGTTCGAGGTTTCATCGTCAACAAGTTCCGTGGGGCGAAGGAACTTCTACAAGGCGGCATCGATCAGCTGACCACCATGACCGCTCGCCCGACGTTCGGCGTACTTCCCTTTCGTCGCGGATTGGAGATTGACGCAGAAGACGCCACGGATATCACCGCATGGCTCGACGTCGGCGCTCCGCTTGGACCCGACGTTCTCTCCATTGGCGTGATCGCGTTTCCCCGGACGTCGAATCTCACGGACCTCGATCCCCTGCTTGACGAACCGGGCGTCGTGTTACGACCCATCTATCGCCCCGAAGAGATGCGCCACTGCGACCTGGTTATTCTTCCCGGGACTCGCGCAACCGTGAGCGACCTCGCCTGGCTACGGGAACGGGGCTTTGCTGCTCCACTAGTAGAACGCGCTGTTACTGGTCGAGCGATCCTCGGCGTGTGCGGCGGTTACCAAATGCTTGGCTCAATGATCGACGACGATGTTGAAAGTCACGCAGGTCGCGTTGAAGGACTTGGCCTGCTTCCCGTGCGCACCAGATTCCAGCAGATGAAGGTGTTGGCACAATCTCAACGGGAGCTCGCTGATGGCACGGTCATACGCGGTTATGAGATTCATCACGGACGGGTTGACGTTGAAGGCGGAGAGCCTTTCTTTGCCGACGAGGGCTGCGCGCTTGGATCCGTGGCGGGAACGACGTGGCACGGACTTTTTGAGAACGATGAGTGGCGTCGGCGATACCTCGTTGGCGTCGCTGAGATGACGGGTAAAAGTTTCGTCCCTGCCAGCGACCACGACTTTGCCCAGCGACGCGAGACCCGTATCGACGCCCTCGCTGATCTCATCGATGAGCATCTCGACACCGATGGGATCTCGGCACTCCTCAGTGACGATGCCTGGAGCTCGTTGCCAAAGGTCACGCTCGGCCTGGAGTAGAGGAGTGAAGCGCCACGTACGTGGCGCTTCACTCCTCACTCTGAACGCGGTTGATCGTTCGAGCGCGTGCGACCTAAATGCTGAGCTCTTTCTCAATCGCGGCGAGTTCCTCCGCCGTGCCTTGAATTTTTGGTCCCTTGAACCACTTGCGAGCCGACACCGCGTACCAAATTCCGGCGAAGCCAATTACCACGATGACGGCGATGGGCGTGAAATTAAACGCGAGAAGTGAGGACCCCGCGGCGGACGCCGTGTACTGCGGCAGCGAGAACAAAATACAAATGAAGGCCACCCAGACAATCGCAATCCACCCGAAGACTGGTCCCCACTTTCCTAGCTTCCACGGACCGGGCACGAATGCCTTGCCGTTGATTCGTCGTAGGAAGACGGGTATCAGATAGGCAACGTAGAGACCGATGACGGCGATGGACGTTACGGCGAAATAGGCAACTGAACTCTTCAGCGCCGTAGCGGAAAGTATGAAGGCACCCACGACGCCGAACCAGGCCGAGTGAACCGGTACGTGGCTGCGCTTTGAGACGTGGTGCCAGTAGCTGGAGAAAGGAACTGCGCCGTCGCGCGAGAAGGCGTAGATCATTCGCGAGTTGGCCGTCACCGACGCGGTACCGCACAAAAACTGAGCACCAATAACCACAAGGATCAGCAGTTCACCCAAAACACGTCCGGTCGCGTGCTCGAAGATCAGAACCCAAGGAGCCCCCGCCGCACCTCCGGCACCAGTGAAGGCGAACGGAATTGACGCGTAGTTCGTGTACGTCGTGCCCGCGACACTGAACGGGAAGAGGTGAGGGATGGCAGCGCTCACGCCCACCAAAAGAATGAAGCCCGCGATCCACGACACCCAGATTGAGGTGACAATACCTTTGGGGCCAGCGATAGCTGCGTTGTGCGTTTCTTCTGTCACGTGGGCTGACGCGTCGTAACCGGTAAAGGTGTACTGCGCGACTAAGAGACCCAGCAAGAACACGTAAAAGGGGGCTGAAAATCCGGACATACCTCCAAAGGCGTGCCAACCCTTCGAGCCAAAGATAAAGCTCGCACTTTGGTGCTCGTGCGACGAAGGTGCGATGAATAGCAGGACGACGATAACGGTCACACCGAGGAGATGCCACCAGACCGAGACCTTATTGAAAATGGACACGATGCTTACGCCAAACGTGTTGATCACGCCCTGGAGAAAGAGCAAGGCGCCCGTGAGCAAGACGACGTGCACCGACGAAGTCCAATACGTCTTACTGGTAAGAAGCTGAAGGAAGGCCGCGACGGAGTACCCGCACCCGAAGGTGATGCCCGCGGTAACCGCGACCTGACCAAGAAGATTGAACCAGCCAGCAAACCACGACCAGATCGGTCCGCTCTTACCCGGAGCCAGCTTGGCGGCCCAATAGTAGAGACCACCCGCTGTGGGGTACGCCGAACAGATCTCCGCCATTGAAAGGCCGGCGAACAAAACCAAACCTCCGACGATCACCCAGCCCCAGATCATCGTGGGAGGACCGCCGTGCGCGAGACCGTAGCCGTACAAGGTGAGACATCCCGAGAGCACCGAAATAATCGTGAAGGAGATCGCGAAGTTTGAAAACTTACTCATCGAGCGATTGAGTTCTTGCGCGTATCCCAGTTGGTGGAGCCGCTCGGTGTCGGACACGCCGACTCCAGGTGGTGCCGTCATTCCATCATCCATTTGCATCCTCCCAGATACATCCTCAGTACGACATTTTGAGCGAGCATAGGGTTCGCGATGTTCATTAGCAAATGAAAACGGCACCGTGTTGCCACGCGACCATGAACAAATTCTCTAACTGTTATCCACAACCTCCGCGTGCGACCCTCCCATTGAGATTGTTCGGCACCGCCGTACAGTGAAGCCCGTTCGACGCATTGCAAATCCCCGCGAGCGTGTTGTCGGCACCGCGACGATGGTCTTGGAACCGTTTCGTCAAATGGAGAGACCAGATAGCGACGACTACGATTGCGACCATTACTGAAGCGAGGAGACCACAATGAGTTCTTCAACCCCGGGTCGCTTGACCCGTGACGAGTTGCTCCGTCTCATCAAAGCCGGCGAGATCGACACCGTTATCCTGGCCATTACCGACATGCAGGGCCGCCTCCAGGGAAAGCGACTCGACGCTCGATTCTTCGCTGAAGAGATCGCCGACGGTGCAGTAGAGGGGTGCAGTTACTTGCTCGCTTCTGACGTTGACATGAACACCGTTGACGGATTTGCCCTAACTTCCTGGGAAAATGGTTACGGGGACCTGGCGTTCAAAGCCGACTATTCAACGATTCGAATGGTCCCCTGGCACGAAAAGACTGTCATCATTTTCGCTGATGTCGAAACCGTTGAGGGTGAGCCCGTACTCGTCTCACCCCGCCAGATTCTCGAGAATCAAGTCGATCGCCTGAGCAAATACGGGTGGTTCGGCTTCACCGGCACCGAACTTGAGTTCATTGTCTTTAATGACACCTACGAAGAGGCGTGGAACGGTGGCTATCGCGACCTCACGCCCTCAAATCTCTACAACGTTGACTACTCGCTGCTCGGCATTTCTCGCGTCGAGCCACTCCTTGGTCGAGTGCGACGTTCAATGCGCGACGCCGGCATGATCGTCGAGTCACTAAAAGGTGAATGCAACTTCGGACAACACGAGATTGCCTTTAAGTACGCCGAGTTGATCGATAAGTGCGACGAGCACAGTCTTTTCAAATTGGGCACGAAAGAGATTGCGGCGCAAGAAGGTTGCAGTTTGACCTTCATGGCGAAGTACAACGAGCGCGAAGGTAACTCGTGCCACATCCATCTCTCACTACGTGAAAAAAACGGTACGCCCGTCTTCGCCGGAGAAGGAGAGCACGGGTTCTCGCCCGTCTTCGAACACTTCCTCGCCGGTCAGCTCGCCTACGCCAGAGAGCTCTCATTGTTTCTCGCACCGAACATCAACAGTTACAAGCGCTTCGTCAAAGACTCCTTCGCACCAACCGCTCTTCTCTGGGGCCTCGACAATCGAACGTGCGCCTTTCGGGTAGTAGGTCATGGATCTTCTCTTCGCGTCGAGTGCCGTATACCTGGCGGTGACGTCAACCCTTACCTTGCGGTCGCGGCGCTCGTCGCGGCTGGACTGCGCGGCGTCGAAGAGTCACTCCCCCTGGGCGCTGCCTTTAAGGGCAACGGCTATGACGCCGACGCCGAGCGCGTGCCCACCACGTTGCACGAGGCAGCCGAGCTCTTCGACAACAGCGTGATGGCGCGCGCCGCGTTCTCTGATGAAGTGGTCGACCACTACGTACACGCCGCGCGCATTGAAGTCGCGGCCTTCGACTCAGCAGTAACCGACTGGGAACGCTACCGAGGATTTGAACGACTGTGAGCACCACCCTTGACATCATCAATCCCGCGACCGAGCAGTCGATCGGCTCAGTTGTCGTGCACAACCTCGAAGAGACCGATCGCGCGATCGATCTCGCGGCGAACGCCGCGCCCGCGTGGCGAAAGGTCACGCCGGCCGATCGCGCTCGACTACTTCGTCGCTTCGCCGACGTCGTTGACGCCCACATCGAAGAGCTCGCCCAGCTAGAGGTCGCGAACTCGGGTCACACGATCTCCAACGCTCGTTGGGAAGCGGGCAACGTGCGCGACGTACTGAACTACTACTCCGGCGCGCCCGAGCGTCATTCAGGTCGCCAGATTCCTGTCGCCGGTGGCGTGGACATCACGTTCTACGAACCGCTCGGTGTCGTCGGCATTATCGTTCCGTGGAACTTCCCGATGCCCATCGCTGGTTGGGGGCTTGGCCCAGCACTCGCTGCCGGCAACACCGTCGTCTTAAAGCCCGCGATGCTCACGCCACTCACGGCTCTTCGTCTCGCGGAGTTGGGCCTCGAAGCCGGTCTCCCCGAGGGCGTCTTTCAAGTAGTGAGTGGTGACGGGGCAATGGTGGGCCAGCGTTTCGTCACTCATGACGCCGTTCGCAAGGTCTGTTTCACGGGATCGAACGCCGTTGGTCGCGTCATCATGGAGGGCTGCGCCGCGCAAGTCAAGCGCGTGACCTTAGAACTTGGTGGCAAGAGTCCCAATATCATCTTCGCCGACGCGGACTTAGAAAAAGCTGCCGCCAGTGCGCCCTACGCCGTCTTTGACAACGCCGGCCAAGACTGCTGCGCGCGTTCACGGCTTCTTGTCGAGGCGTCGGCCTACGACCGCTTTATGGAACTCTTCGAGACGGCCGTGAAAGGCGTACGCGTCATCGACCCCACTGACGAGACGAGCGAGATGGGACCACTTATTACCGCGGCCCAGCGAGAGAGCGTGCGTTCGTACGTCAGTGAGTCCGACGTCGCCTTTCGCGGCAGTGCGCCTGATGGGCCTGGTTACTGGATGGCGCCAACGGTCCTCGAGACTTCGGACACGAAGAGTCGGTCCTTCCAGGAAGAGATCTTTGGCCCGGTCGTCTCCGTCGTGCGATTTCGCGACGAGGCCGAGGCGATACGTATCGCCAATGAAAGTCCTTACGGCCTCTCGGGTTCTATCTGGAGTCGTGACATCGGTCGTGCGTTGCGCGTAGCTCGCGGCGTTGAAACCGGCGCTTTGTCGGTGAACTCGAACTCCTCAGTGCGCTACTCGACACCCTTCGGCGGTTTTAAGCAGTCGGGACTCGGTCGCGAACTCGGGCCTGACGCGTTGCTTGGTTTTAGTGAAGAGAAAAATGTGTTTATTTCAACGGAGGATGAATAATGGGTCGTTTGGACAACAAGGTCGCCATCATCACCGGTGCCGCGAGCGGTATCGGCCGCGCGACCGCACTGCGTTTTGGCGCTGAAGGCGCCAAAGTCGTCGTCGCTGACCTCGACGAGAACGCGGGCTCCGCACTCGCGACGGAGATCGGTGGCACGTTCGTCAAAGTGAACGTGGCCGATGAAGAGAGCGTGAAAGCCATGTACGCCACCGTCGTCGATACGTACGGCGGCGTTGACATCCTCTTTAACAACGCTGGCATCTCACCGGCCGACGATGACTCGATTCTCACGACTGACCTTGACGCGTGGCAGCGTGTCCAAGACGTCAACCTGACCTCGGTCTTTCTCTGCTGCAAATACGGGATACCGCTCTTGCTCGAGCGCGGCGGCGGTTCAATCATCAACACCGCCTCTTTTGTCGCCGTCTTAGGTTCAGCGACCTCACAGATCTCCTACACGGCCTCTAAGGGTGGCGTTCTCTCGATGTCACGCGAACTTGGCGTGCAGTTCGCTCGCCAAGGCATTCGCGTAAACGCGTTGTGCCCCGGTCCGGTCAACACCCCGTTGCTTCAAGAGCTCTTCGCGAAGGATCCTGAGCGCGCGGCGCGACGTCTCATTCACGTGCCGCTTGGACGTTTCGCAGAGCCTTCCGAGATTGCCGGCGCTGTGCTCTTTCTCGCGAGCGACGACTCGTCGTTCGTCACGGCATCGACGTTCCTCGTGGACGGTGGCATTCACGGCGCCTACGTCACGCCGCTTTAAAGAGATTGCGGCGAACCTACGGCACCAAAAAGTTCGTGAACTGCCAAGGATCGTCTTCGTCGAGTTCGCGCCCAGACCACTTGTCGAACCAGTCGGTGTGGCTCGACACGGGGTCCCAGTCGATTGGACCAGACCACAACGTGCCCACG
>DATCBX010000095.1:0-3306 GCA_036511635.1 Acidimicrobiales bacterium
CCAGTTTTCAGCTAGTCGTGTGTCAGGATGGCGCAATGGGTACTGCTGAGAACAAGCCAAGAAAACGCCGGTACCGCTTACCCAAGGTGCCCAGAGGCGCGGAGGCCAGCAATATCCATCTTGCCGGACTCTCTAATGACAGCGGTTCTCCTGGCGGCCACCGCCTCGATCACGAAAAAGCCCATGGTCGTAGCGAAAACATCGGAACGTTTGGCCGAGGGTTTCTGTGGTTACTTGGGCGACGACCAAAGAACCCCGAGCAAAAGCAAGAAGAAGAGCAGTCCTGATTTTTCTATGAGGCCGCTGCTCACCGTTATTGTCATCGCTGCTGCGTTTTGTGTCTTTGCGTGGATCGCGTCACTCGTCTCTGGTGACACGTCCTGGGTGGACCGAGGCTGGTCCATCGTTCCCGTTATCTATTTGTGGGTGTTCGCCGCGTACGCACACCTCGCCAATTCACGCCTCGACATTATGGCCGTCGCAGTGACGATTTGGGGAGCGCGTCTTACCTATAACTTCGCTCGTAAGGGCGGTTACTCCGGTGTCGAGGACTATCGCTGGCCCGTGTTACGCGCCGGCATGAAGCCCTGGCAGTTTCAACTCTTCAACGTGTTCTTTATCGTGCTCTATCAAAACTTCATTCTCGTGCTCATGACACTGCCCGCCTACACCGCGTACGAGAACAGGGCGAGAACAAATTTTGGACTGCTTGACGCGCTCCTCGTCACGGCGTTTCTTCTCTGTACGGTCGGCGAAACCGTGGCCGACGAGGAACAATGGAGATTTCAGTCATCGAAACACGAAGTTATCGCTCAAGGTCATGTGCCCGAGGGTGAGTTCCTCGAGTCGGGGATGTTTCGATACTCTCGTCATCCCAATTACTTCTTCGAACTCGCTCAGTGGTGGATCTTGTTCTTCATTGGCTGTAGGGCAGCGGACTCGCTCGGGCAGTGGACCGTCGTGGGCGTTGTCTTACTAACACTGCTCTTCATTGGCTCAACGAGATTTACCGAGAGCATCACGCTCGGACGCTACCCGAGTTACGTGAGCTACCAGCAGCGAACGTCGCCCATCATTCCTTGGTTCGCGGGTAAGACCTAGAACTAGTCGCCCGTCCACTTTCTGAGTTCCTCTTCGAACGGGTCAAGACCCATTGGTCCAAGAGCGAGGGCGTAGGCGTGGAACTTCTTCAATGAAAAGTCAGCCCCTACGCGAACTTTGGCTTCTTCGCGCGATCTCATCCACACACGTTCGCCCACTTTGTACGAGATGGCCTGTGCGGGAAGGCCCAGGTATCGATCCACTTCAGAGACGCACATCTCGTGATCCTGAAGCGCAAACTCTTCGAGTACCGCTACCGCCATCGCCGCGTTCCATACCTTGCCCGAACAGTCACCAAGATCGCCAAGTTCGCCAAGGTCGTCAGGGGCTTTGAGCTCAAGGTGCAGACCAATATCAACCATCACGCGCGCCGCGCGTAGCGCCTGGCACGCAAGAAAGCCCAACTCGTCGCCAAGATCGCTAAAGAATCCGAGCTCGTCCATCAGCCTTTCGGCGTAGAGCGCCCAACCCTCACCGTGGCCACTCGTCCAGGCTTCAAGGCGATGAAAGCGACTTTGACGGTCGGCCTCGATGATGGACGTCGCGCATTGAAGATGATGGCCCGGCACGCCTTCGTGATACCAGGTCGACGCGTGGCTCCACCACGAAAACGTCGTCGCGCCCAGCGTTGGAAACCACGTCGTGCCCGGTCGAGAGAGATCCTCGCTCGGCGGGATGTAATAGGGCGCGGCGGCCGATCCTTCGGGCGCCAAGCGAGCGTCGCAGAATTGAATTCGCTCATCTATGTCAAAGTGCACGCCGTTGAGTTTCGCCACCGCTTCCTCAGTGAACGAAATAAGTCGTTTGAGTAGTTCGTCGGTGCCGACGATGGCGCGCGCGGGGTCTGCGTCAAGGTGCCGAGCGACTTCGACAAGTGTCGTTGCCTCCGGAGCGAGCTCGTGCGCAATCTCCCACATTCGCGCGTTAATACGACGGAGATCGGCGTAGCCCCAGGCGTAGAGTTCATCGAGGTCAAGCGTCGCGCCGTTCCAATACTGCGACCAGGCAAGGTACCGGTCAACGCCGACGGCGTCTCTTTCAATCGATTGAGGCAGGATTACCTCGATCATCCACGCAGAGAGTTCGCCGCACGCCGCGTCAGCGTCACGGGCCGCCACGACGAGTTCACTCTCGGAGTCGGCCATTGGCGCGGCACGCTGGACGAAGGCTACGTAACTACCCGACGCGTATGTTGCTGCCTGCTCTGCAACGCCTGCCACTTGGCGACGCGGTGGCAACTGACCGCTCTTCGCCAACTCCTCCAAGGTGAGGCGCCAACTGTCGAGCGCCGGGCGGATGTGGCGAAGTCGTTGCGCAGTGACGGCGAGTTCGTCATCACTTTCTGTACTCATAAGTTCAAAGACTTGGCGAATAGATGAGACGGGCGAGGAAAGTATCGAAAACACGCGCGACGACTCCCCCGACTCACTCAGAAACAGACGGGCGTTGAGTCGCTCTTGCATGACCGAGACGGCGATGCGGTCAATGTCGTCGATGGGCGCGAGTGCACGAAGGGCCGCAAGAAACTCCTTGGTGGCGGCTATATCGTCCAACGTTCTCTGCGGGGAAAAGTTCGGAAGCAGATGGTCGTACTGAGTAATCCCCGACTCAGTAGCCAAGAGGGGGTCCCTCATCGCGTCGCGCTCAACAACGTCGTGAGCGAACGCGAAGACGGCGGAGCGATGGGGCGAAGTGGTCACGACGCTCTCCTTTAGCTAGGTGCGTGAATCATTCAATTAACACGGTACCAAGGGAATGCGGAGCGCTCAATTGAACGTATTCACGTACCGTCTGTCCAGTCTCGACCCATGAATCGTTCGCGTGCCCCCGAGAGGACGCGTAGGACCTGGACGAGATTGCGTTTCCTCGCGTCATCAGTCTTGAGCCCCGCGAAGTAGCGAAGAACCTCTTTTTGCCTGCTCGGCGCGAGCCGTTCCCAGTTAGCCATCACGTTGGCGTCACTCGACAACGACGATTCGAACCAGTCGGGCGTCTCGTGCAAGGGACCATTGCGATAGGACTCGTCAAAACTCAGCGAAATCGTGACGACGTCGTCGACTTTGGCGCCGGAGGACTTACGCATTCCCCCGTGGAGATACAAGTAGAACTCTCCGTTCCCGACGGGCATCATGTTGGTACGCCACGGACTGTCCGGTCGGCCATTGATTTTTACGAGTACGGGCATTGGTCGACGCCAGCCGGGTC
>DATCBX010000096.1:0-5086 GCA_036511635.1 Acidimicrobiales bacterium
AAGTACGGTGACATCTCCGTTGAGGCGCCAGTACCCGTGGGCTCGTCCCATGACCTGAAGAGTGTCACTCGTGAGATCGAGGATCAACGCAGTATGTTCGTCGATGCCTAAGGTCGCAACTCCCTCGGGGAGTTCGCTTTCGAGTCTCAGGAGTCGTCGTTCGCCGAGGTAGCAGTAGCGGGTGTCGTAGTTCTCACCTTCGTTGTTGTCAAAGTGGGGTACGACGACGCAGTTCAGACCTAGATCCGCGAGGAGGTTGAGGCCGGTCAACCAGTGGGGCTCGGCGCCAACTTTGTAGATCTCATAAACAGGTGCGGTAAAGGCGCCGAGTGTGAAAGCGGCCGCCGACGAGAAGCACAGTGTGCCGCCGTTGTTGAGCACACTGAGTAGATCGCTCTCGAGTTGGAGTGGGACCCACTGAGCGAGTGCGTAGGAGGGGCTCCCCGGACCGGCAAAGACGTAATTGGCGTCTCGAACCTGTTGTTTGAACAGTGTGCGCTCAAGTTCACTGGCCCTCTCAAATGAGGGGAAGTGGAGGGTGGTGAGCGAGGCCTGGAGGGAAGTAGCGAAGTACTCCTCAAGTTTCTGGCTCATTTGAGGAACATTCTCTTGGAATCCGTACGCGGAGTCAAGGTTCACTGCCTTGAGGGGTCGGATTGACGCCAAGAGCTCACGATGCACCTTGGTCATTCCTGGCGCTGTTTCACCCGAACCGAGCAGTGCGAGGACGCCTCTGGTCATTCGTTCAGCGTACCGTGGCCTGGCGAGGCTTTGCTCAGGCGGTTGTTAAGTTAGAGACATGAGTGGCGTCGTGTTTCAGCTTCGTGAGCGGGCTCGCGTTAACGTCACGACGCCCATGGTGCTCTGGGCACTGGCGATGACAGTGATTTTGTTCATTGAAGTGGTGGCTCCTTCGTCGGGCGTCACGGCAATTGGATTTGCAGTCTCGGCGTTACTCGGGATTTACTTGGGATGGCGTCGCCGCGTGGCGGCAGCGATGATCGCGCCTTTCGTGAGTTGGCTCTTCGCGTGGTTCCCCATGGTGATTGCCTGCATGATCCACTTTGGCATCTTGAAAGGTTTCTTGGTGGGGCTGTTGACGATCACCTTTGGGTGGATCGGCATTGGCTTTGTCGAGTTCGCCTGGGTGGCACTAGTGGCCCTCGTGGTGAGGGCTCTTCGCGGTACGCCGCGCAGTCCTGACGTCGTGATCATTGATCCGGGCGAGCGTTAGTCGCCTCGTCGCGCTGGAGCGAGAAGAGACGTTCTACTGAGCAGTGTCAGGGACGCCGACCATTCTTCGTGCCGCGGCAATCCAGTCGTCTTGGTTGTCCCACAGTGACGTGAGGTCGTGGAATGCTCGACTCAGCAGCTGACCTTCGAAGAAGAGGGCCCACTGAGCCCCGCTTAACGCGTTGCTCAGTAGTCCCTGTTCCACGAGTCCGCCGTAGAGCGCGTTCATCTTTTCCATGAACTCTTGGTAGATCTCGAGGAAGCGTCGCCGCAGGCTCGGTCGTGAGAGCGCCGTGGCGGAGATTCGAAAGTGCATCTGACGATGACGGGTAATGGTTGCTTCGCGCTCGGGGTCGGTAAGGAGTCCGTAGAGCACCTCGACGAATGAACCAGTTGAACGCGCGGCGTCAACGGCGAGCGTGAGTTCCTCAATCATGGTGTCAGCGACGATTCGATAGATATGGAGCAACGACGCGTCGATGAGACCTTGGCGTGAGCGAAAGTGCCCGTAGATGACGCTCGTGCTGAGTTTCGTCTCTTGACAGATGTCGAGAATTCGAAGTTCGCTCTCGTCCTCGTCCCACAATCGTCGGGCGGTGGCTTCGATGAGAATCTCACTCGTTGATCGTGTCGGCGAGGAGTTAGTCACTTAGTGAAGTTACTCGTTTGCATCGACTGGAGTAACGATATTGACGACGGGCTTCACTCGTTTTACACCGTGTTCACGCGCGCAGCGTCAGATGTTCGACTGTGCGCAACAACAACGCCGTGGCGAGCTCGGTTGCAGCGTTGTTCGTACAACGTGATGAGTTACGCCAGCTACGTGAGCACTGCCGCGAGACGCCGCCACTCGGCCAAGGGCGGCGCCGATGGGTCCTCGCCGAGAACTTGGAGACAGACGTGATCGGCGCCCGCCACGTGGTGCTCGTTCACGCGAGCGATCACCACCGACTCATCACCGTGAACGACCATCGCGTCACAGAGTCGTTCTGATCCACCGCGTACGAAATCCTCGTCGCTGAATCCGAGTCGACGCCAACTGTTCTTGTAGTTCTCGAGTCCGGAGTAGATCTCAAGGTGCGCGTGCGCTCGACGCAAGAACTCTTCGCGGTCCGTGTCGAGCACGACGGCCTGTTCGACGCCAAGGAACTTGTCACCGAGCTGTGACCTCGCGTCGCGGGTGTGCTCGGGCGTGACGAGGTAGGTATGAGCACCGTCAGCGAGTTCGCCTGAGAGTTCGAGCATTCGTGGCCCCAGCGCGGCGAGCACGCGAGCAACGCGCGTCGTTCCTTCGTTGGCGAACATGGGGGCTGCGTCCATCGAGACGAGGTACTCCCTCATCGACGCGAGCGGTGTCGCGTACTCGTGACCGCGCAGCCGCTCGACCAGCGGTTGGTGACTCACGCCGAGGCCGAGAATGAAGCGATCGCCAAAGGCGGCAGTGAGCGTCTTGGCACCGTTAGCGGCACTGACCGCGTCGCGGCCCCAGATAGAAGCAATGCCCGTCGCGACGACCAGTGTTGACGTCGAGCTGAGTAGGAGCGAGGCGCTGGTGAGCGCTTCACGTCCCCAGGCCTCGGGAAACCAGAGGGCGCGGTAGTTGAGCGTCTCGAGTTCAGCAGCGATCTCGCCGCTGTGGGTCGGCGCCAGCGAATCGAGCGTTGCGGTCCATAGTCCTACGCTCGCGCGGAGTTTCTCGAGGGCTGGGGGCCACGACGCCATCACTATGAGCATAGAGTGACGCGTTCGCGTGGGGAAACGTCAGAATGTTGCCATGGCTTACTTCGTCGCGCTCGCCAGTGTCTTTCTGGTGGTGTCGGCGGCCACGGCACTTCGCCCGGGACGACGCGGACTCTTCGCTGCGTTCGCCTATCCGGTGGGGTGGGCCGCTGGCGAACTCGCGGGACAGGGAATCATTCTCGAAGGATTGCTCGTTGGCTTGTTGTGGTGGTGGGGTTGGCCGAGGACCCATTGGCTGGGCATCGTCGTGCTCTGTGCCGCCGGTGTCGTTGTCGCAGAGAATCTCTGTCTCATAGCGATACTTTTTTATTCACGTTCCATCGTTCGCCGCGCCATGGAGTCCTCTCCTGATCGCCCCTTACGAATCTCTCGTCCGCGCGAAGACCTCTTTGGCCGTTGGTGGCGAACGCTGTTACAGGTTCCCTTTCACCCTCGGGATATGCAACTCCATCGCAATCTCTCGTACGGTCCACAAGAGCGCCAACGTCTCGACGTGTGGCGACTCTCGACGACGTCAAAAGACGCCCCCGTTATTTACTACCTACACGGCGGCGCGTGGACCTTCGGCGACAAACGCGAACAGGGCAGGCCGATGTTGCACGAGTTCGTGCGTCGAGGTTGGATCGTCGTCGCGAGCAACTACCGCCTCGCCCCACGTCACGCGTGGCCCGCGCAGATCGAGGACGCGACGAGAGCGCTCGGTTGGGTGAAGAAGAACATCGCGACGTACGGCGGGGACCCGGAGCGGGTCGTCATCGCGGGTGGTTCGGCTGGCGGGCACTTAGCGTCCTTGCTCGCGCTCAGCGCGCACGATCCCACCTGGCGACCAGGGGACATGAGCGACGTCACGGACTGGTCGGTGCGCGGCGCGTTGTCCTTCTACGGCGTCTTGGAGATGACGGGTGATGAAACGCACTGGCACGGTCTCGGGCGCGGTATTCGACTCTTGTTAGAGCGTCACGTTGTCCAGGCGCCCTATGAGGGCAACGAATCGCTCTACCTCTCGCTCTCGCCGTACGAGCGAATTTCACCCCACGCGCCACCGTTCTTCGTGGTCCAGGGCGTGAACGACACGCTCGTTGACGTCAACGTCGCGAGGAATTTTGTCGCGAAGTTTCGTGCCACTACCTTCGCGCCGATCTATCACGTGGAGCTTCCCTTCACCCAGCACGCCTTTGACGTCACGGCCAGTCCGCGCACGTCGGCCACGACCCGAGCGGCCGTGGCGTTCGCCGAGTCGGTCGTCACGCCACGACCAGCAATGTCGCCCGCGCTCGTGGCGAGCTACCAAGTGCCCCCCTCGCGTCTCACTATTGAAGTGAGCCCCGGAACCTGGCTGGAAGCTAAGGAAGCTGCGGCACAGCTGGGACCCGTGTTCGTCGTGACCTCGGACAATCCCTATTCGAGGGAAATGAGCGCTGAGGAGAATGAGGTTCGTCGTCGGCAACTGCGTGAACTACTTCGCCGCCGCGGTGTCAACTTCGTCGAGGCCTTATCGAGTGATCCGATCGGACAGTGGCCACACGAGAGTGGCGTGGCGCTTATTGGAGTACCGCGAGACGACGCGAGAGCGCTCGCGCGCTCGTGGGACCAGTTCGCTTACTACGAGGTGAGCGTTGAGGCGGTAACGGTGCGAGACGCTGGCTCGGACGCGGTGTTGGTCTAGAGAACTTCGAGCGTCACGTCGACGCTGCGCTCAGCTGCGGTGTTGACGACGAACTCTTGGACGTTGCCCGCGGCGATGAGGTCGTTGGCACCAGCTCGAAGGGCGCTAGCCATCTCATCGGGGGCGTTGACGACGAAGCGCGCGACGCTGGCGCGCTGCGAGGCCTTGGCCGTACTCTTCTCGCGACGAATGTCCTCGAGCGCGTCACAGACTGGCTGATAGATCGAACCCGGGTTGAGCGACAGTGCTCCGAGTTCCTCGACACGTGGCCAGGTAGCCAGGTGGACGGAGTCGTCGTGCCACCAGCGCCACACCTCTTCAGTGACGAAGGGGAGGAAAGGCGCGAGCAGACGTTGGAGAACGGACAACGAAATGTTGAGTGTCGCGCGCGCTGAGTTGGTCTGCGCGACGTTGACGTCGCTCCCTTCTCCGTAGGCGCGAATCTTC
>DATCBX010000097.1:0-10926 GCA_036511635.1 Acidimicrobiales bacterium
CGGACTCTTCTCATGCCTCTGCCTCTGCCTCTGCCTCGTTCGTGATGGGCAGCAGAATCTGAAAGCGTGCTCCACCGTCGGGACTCTCGAAGACTCGAATTGAGCCGCCGATGGCGTGAACGTGGTCGCGAACGAGGGCAAGGCCCAGTCCGGTACCTCGCGCCATTCCGCGGTCGTGTGCGGCGCGACCTCGAAAGAATCGCTCGAAGACGGCGTCGCGTTCTTCGAACGGTACGCCGGTTCCTGCGTCGTCTACGTTGATCGCCAACTGAGCATCTTCGATGGCGATGCGTACCGCTGTCGCGCCGCCAGCGTAGTGATGGGCGTTGTCGATCAAGTTGGTGATCACGCGTTCGAATCGGCGACGGTCAACGGCGACAAAAGGACTGCCGACCGACGGGTCAACCTCAACGGGCGGTTCAACGACGCCATGGCGTCGAGCGGCCGAGCGAACGGACTGGCGAACGAGCTCGACGCCCGCGACGGTTTCGATGACGAGGGGAACGGCCCCGGCGTCGGTACGGGCCATCTCGAGAAGGTCCCTTACGAGCGACTGAAAGATCGACAGGTCCGCAACAAGAAGGTCCAAGCTCTCTCGGCCCGCTGATGAGAGTTCGTTGCGATGTTGTTGCAGGACTGAGGCAGTGGTGGCGAGGGTGGTGAGAGGGGAGCGAAGCTCGTGGCTCACGTCACTGGCGAATCGGGCGTCGCGCTCGAGCCGCTCAACGAGTTGGCTGACCATCTCGTTGAAAGACTCGGTTAGTTGTTGGACTTCACGGTCGGCTCTCGTGACCTGAAGTCGAGTCGAAAGGTTACCTTCGGCAATCGCAGCGGCAGCCAACGAGACTCGCTCGAGAGGTCGCACCGTGCGTCGCGTTACCCAAAGTCCGCCCGCGATTCCAAGAAGAAACGTCACAAGGGCGCCTGAGCTGAGCACCAGGAGCAGAGTGCGCAACGTGTCCTCGAGGGTGTTGAGTTTGAAGACCTCAAAGAACTGTGTCTCCACGGCGGGAATGGGTACACCCACGACAAAGATCAGTTGGCCATTCACGTTGAGAATCTGGTCCGTCGGGTAGCCCTGGAGAACCTTTTTAATAATGGCGCTCGAAACGTCTGCGGTCGCCGCGCCGCTGCTCTTTGAGAGCCATTGGTGGTGCGTCTGGACCAGCACGTTCGAGTGGGTAGCTCGTTGAATGGCGTTGAGTTCGTTGGCCAACTGTGTTGGTGAGGTATAGAGCTGACTTCGAACGAGCGCGGCGTTGACGTAGGTCTGGCGAAGGTCGGTTTGGCGTTGGTCGTTGATTAAAACTCGGTGCACGCCGACGTAGGTGAGCGTCGCGGCGAGGCCACTGACGATCAAGGCGCCTAAACCAAAGGTGATCAGCAGACGAAGTCGAAGACTCCGTTGGCGCATTAGAGAACCAACTTGTAGCCAGTTCCTCGAACAGTGACGAGGTAGGTGGGACTAGCGGGGTCGGGCTCGATTTTCATGCGAAGACGTCGAATGTGCACGTCCACGAGGCGACTGTCGCCGAAGTAGTCGTAGCCCCACACGCGCTCGAGCAAATCCTCGCGTGAGAGCACCCGTCCATTTACCGACGCCAAATCCGTCAACAGTCGAAACTCCGTTGACGTGAGGTGAAGTTCTGAGCCGTCACGCAGGCGCACGACGCCTTCGTCGGGGATGACGCGAAGCTCGCCCATCTGAAATGCGTTAGCGCTCTTATCGGGACGTCGACGCAGGTGCGCACGCACGCGCGCGAGAAGTTCTTCGGGAACGAAAGGTTTCGTCACGTAGTCATCGGCACCAGACTCGAGTCCGAGCACGACGTCGGCGGTATCGTCGCGCGCCGAGACAATCACGATGGGAAGGTCACTCGCTGAGCGCAGCGCCTGGCACGTCTGAAACCCCGTCATTCCCGGGAGCATCACGTCAACGATGGCCACGTCCGCGGCCATACGCGCAAAGAGAGCCACGCCTATCTCGCCCGTGGGGGCGTCATCAACACTGAAGCCCTCGCCTTCAAACATCAGACGTAGAGCGGTGCGAATGTGGTCGTCATCTTCCACGATCAAAATACGGTGCACCCCAACTCCTTTGGAATATTCGCCAAGACTAGTGAACCACGCTAACGAGGCGTGACCTCACTAGCCTTAAACCGTGTCGGCAGTGGAGAAAAACGAGCGGGCTACGTCCCGGTGGCATCTAGAGAGCTACGCCGATACCTTGCGAGCGGCTGACCGCGCCGAGGCAACCCAACGGGCTTACTCCTCGGACGCTACGGCCTACGTCCGTTGGTCCATTGAGCGAGGAACGTCGTCACCGACCGAAGTGACCAAAAAGGATCTACGCGACTACTTGGTCTTTATGACCAATCGTGGCGATGAGCGAACTTCGATTATTCGCCGCCGTGCCTCGCTACGCAGTTATTTTGCCTGGTTGGTCGAGCGCGGACACCTGACCTTGTCGCCCGCAGCTCGTCTTCTCGCTCCTCGTCCTAATCACCATCTTCCCAAGATTGTTGTCCGCGAACAGCTTGACAACCTGCTCGAAGACGACTGGGGTGAAGACGAGTGGGCGACGCTTGATCGCGCGGTGTGTGAGGTGCTCTACGGCGCAGGACTAAGAGTCTCTGAACTCTGCGGCCTTGACGTTCAGAGCATCGACTTCGCGCAAGGTCTCTTACGGGTGATGGGCAAGGGTCGAAAAGAGCGCATCGTACCGTTGCATAGACGAGGGATTGAAGCACTCCGTCTTTGGATCGACGACGCTCGCGAGGCCATACTGAGTGCTGATTCGCCCAATGAAGCCCTCTTTCTCAATCGTCGGGCGCATCGACTCGGTCCACGCGACGTACGACGCATCCTCGATCACCGCATCGTGCGCGGTCACGTCCACCCCCACGCGCTACGCCACACCTACGCGACCCACCTCGTCGAAGGGGGTGCCGATCTGCGTGTGGTCCAAGAACTGCTGGGCCACGAAAGTCTCACCACGACGCAGATTTACACGCACGTCTCAAAATCGCGCCTCCAAAAGGTCCATCGCCAGACCCACCCGCGGGGCTAATAAATCCCAGCGGCTATTATGGTTTGGCTCTCCCAGAGTGGGTGAGCAAGTGAGTTGTCCTCGTGGTTTCGTACGGTCGCCGATTCTGGTGCTCCACGGGGTTGAAGCAACCATACGAAAGGAAACTAGATCGTGGCACTCGTCACACTGCAAGAACTATTGGACTCGGGCGTGCACTTCGGGCACCAGACCCGTCGTTGGAATCCCAAGATGCGTCGTTTCATCCTGGGTGAGCGCAACGGCATTTACCTCATCGATCTGCGCAAGACTCTTGCGGGCATCGAAACTTCATACGCCTACGTCCGCGACCTCGTCGCTGACGGCGGCATCATCCTTTTCGTCGGTACCAAGAAGCAGACCCAAGGTCCTATCGAGGACTACGCCAAGGCCTGTGGCATGCCGTTCGTTAACCAACGCTGGTTGGGTGGAATGCTGACCAACTTTTCGACCGTGGCCGGCCGTGTGAAGCGCCTGATTGAACTCCGCGCCATGGAGCGCGCCGGCGACTTTGGCAACATGCCAAAGCGCGAGGCCCTGCGCCACAGTCGCGAACTGGAAAAGCTCGACCGTAACTTGAGCGGTATTGCCAGCATCGACCGCGTGCCTGACGCCATCTTTGTGATTGACACGAAGAAAGAGCACATCGCGGTGACCGAAGCGCGCAAGCTCGGCCTGCCCGTGGTGGCTGTTGTGGACACGAACTGTGACCCCGACGTCATTGACTACGTGATCCCGGGCAACGATGACGCGATTCGCGCGGGGGCACTGCTCTGTCGTTTGATTGCCGACGCGGTCACCGAAGGTCGCTTCATTCGTCAAAATCGCCCCGCCATTACGGTGAGCGCTTCCGCCACCGTTTAATTCGTCCCGAGAATCAAAGAGGAGAACCAAGGTGACTATCACCGCAAAAGACGTACAGAACCTGCGCCATTCAACCGGCGTCGGCATGATGGACGCGAAGAAGGCCCTCGAGGCTAACAACGGTGACATGGATGCAGCCACCCAGTGGCTACGCGTGCAGGGACTAGCCTCGGCCGCCAAGCGTGCCGACCGCGAAGCCGGAGAAGGTGCCGTTGCGGTTGTTCGTGACGGAAACGTCGCGGCCATTGTCGAACTGCGCTGTGAGACCGACTTCGTGGCTAAGTCTGATGAGTTCGTGTCACTGGCCGACGAGATCGCCGCTCGCGTGGCAGCCGAAGGCGAAGGGGCCGTAGCTCAGTTCCAAGAGAACATCGAAGTGATGCTCACCACGCTGAAAGAGAACATCTCCATTGGTCGCGTGTTTCGCCTCGAAGCCGGAGCCGACGAGGTCGTTGACACCTACATTCACCACCAGAGTGGTCGCGGCGTGAACGCGGTCGCGGTGGTCTTGAAGGGCGCGAACGAAGAAGTCGCCCACGAAATCGCGGTGCACATCGCGTTCGCTAAGCCGTTGTACTTAAAACGTGAAGACGTTCCGGCCAGTGAAGTCGACAAAGAGCGCAAGACCGTTGAAGAGATCACGCTCAATGAAGGTAAGCCCGCTGCGGCGTTGCCCAAGATCATCGAAGGACGACTCAACGGTTGGTTCAAAGAGCGCGTGCTCTTAGAACAGCCCTACGTCAAGGACGAAAAAGAGTCCGTGGAGAAGTTTCTTAAGGGCGCGACGATTAGCGCCTACGCTCAAGTCGTCATCGGGGGATAGGACATCGTCGTGCGTCGAGTGGTCTTAAAACTGTCGGGCGAGGCTTTGGCGTCTGCCGCAAGTGATGAAACCATCGACGCTTCGACCGTCGATTTTCTAGCTCGTGAGATATCCGCGGCGATGGAACGCGGCGGACTCGAGCTCGCGGTCGTTGTTGGTGGCGGCAATATTTGGCGCGGGGCCACTGGCGAACTTGCGGGCATGAATCGCGCGAACTCCGACCTCATGGGCATGCTGGGTACCGTCATCAACGCCCTCGCTCTCCAGGACGCGATCGAAAACCACGGTCGACCCACGAGAGTGATGTCGGCCATAAACATGGACCAGGTCGCCGAGCCGTACATTCGCCGTCGCGCCGTTCGCCACCTCGAAAAGGGAAGGGTCGTGATTTTTGCGGCGGGAATGGGTAATCCTTACTTCACCACCGACACTCCCGCGGCGCAGCGCGCCGCTGAGATCGAAGCCGAGATTGTCTTGAAGGGAACGCACGGTGGCGTCGATGGTGTCTATTCAGAAGATCCGCGCGTGAACCCCAAGGCCGTTAAGTTCGACGAAATCTCTTTTGACGAAGTGATCGCGCGAAATCTGCGCGTGATGGATATGACCGCGATTACGTTTTGTAAGGACAACCATTTGCCGCTTCGAGTCTTTGACCTGATGGCCGCCGGTAATCTAGGTCGCGCCCTTGACGGTCGGCCCGTCGGTACGCTGGTTAAGTAATGGATAACGAACTCGTCGACCTCGTCATGGAAGACACGCGCGAACGTATGGTGCGAGCCATCGAGCACGTGAAGAACGAATTTGGTGCTGTTCGAACCGGCCGAGCGTCGTCCTCGTTGATCGAGGGACTGATGATCGACTACTACGGTACCGAGACGTCGCTCAAGCAGCTCGCGAACTTTTCGGTACCCGAACCACGTCTGTTGGTGGTCTCACCCTTCGACAAGGGTTCGATTGCCGCGATCGAAAAGGCCATTGGAAACGCCGACCTCGGTCTCACACCGTCGAACGACGGCCAGGTCATTCGCCTCGCCTTTCCCACGCTTACCGAAGAGCGCCGTAAGTCATTCGTGAAGATGGTCAAAGCCAAGGCCGAAGATGGTCGTGTCGCGTTGCGCGGTGTTCGCCGCCACGCCCGCCAGGAGCTTGAAACCTTAGAAAAGGAAGAGGGACTCTCGAGCGACGAGATCGAGCGTCTCGAGAAGGTTCTTGACAAGATGACCCAGGACGAGGTGGCCGTTGTTGACGCGCTGCTCGCGCACAAGGAGCAGGAACTTCTTGAAGTCTGATGACGGATCTTTCACTGACGAACCCACTGGAGAGTTTCCGGTAGCGAGCGCCAACGACTCACGCGTGACGGTAACGGGCGCTGAGATTGCTTCGGACCTCGTCGACGACGCACCAGAGCTCGACCCGACGACGTTCTTGCCCCACTGGACGGACGCACCGACGGGCCAAGTGCCCATCGTCGTTGCGCGCGAGGCAGCTCAAAGTGACGACCCTTGGTCCGCGATTCCGGCGCCGGCGTGGCGTGAAGGTGAAGCGGACTGGGTAGCGCACGAAGATCAGTTTGACGCGTCGATTCTGGCCGGCGACGAAAAGGTCGATGACGCTCGCCCGTGGGAGTTTGTCCTTCCCGAAGCGGAACTCGCCGAAGAGACCGTCATCGAAGCGCCGCGTCCTGCTCCCGTTGCGGCGCAGCGCACACGCCACCGTGTTTCGGACAATCCACTCGCTGGTCGCGCCGTTCGACAGAGTTCAGCGAGCAGTGTCTCTCGCGCGACGGGCACCGGTGTCCTTCTCGCCATTGTCGTCTTTGCTTTTTTCCTTGCGGGCCCCTTGCCACTCACGGTGCTCCTACTCGCGGCGTTGGCCCTCGCCGCCGCGGAAGCGTACGCGGGCTTTCGAACATTGGGCGCTCACCCGGCAACGATTCTTGGCATCGTCGCGGTGCTGACGCTGGGCTTCGCGGTTTATAACAAGGGTCTGGTTGTCGTTGGCGCGGTGTCGGTGCTGCTCGTCGTTTTCGGATTCATTTGGTATATGAGCGCCGAACGAAAAATTGACGTACTCGACGGCATCGGTGCGACGATATTTGTCTACGTCTGGATTGGCGTGCTCGGCTCCTATGGCGTGTTGATGCTCGCACCCTCGACGTACCCAAGTCGCCACGGCATTGCGTTCCTCTTTGGCGTGGTAGCACTAACGATCTGCAACGACGCGGGGGCGCTCTTCATCGGACGCTGGCTTGGTCGACGACCGCTCAATCGTGTGCTCTCGCCTAATAAGACCATCGAAGGCACGATCGGCGGCACCGTCGTTACCTTGATCGGCGGCGCGCTCATCTTGCCGCTCGTCTCACCTTGGACGCTGAAGCACGGCGTCGAAGCTGCGGTGGCACTTTCGGTCGTGGTGCCCCTCGGCGATCTCTTCGAGTCGATGGTCAAGCGCACGTTGGGCGTGAAAGATCTCGGCAGACTTTTGCCCGGTCACGGCGGGATACTCGACCGCATGGACGGACTGCTCTTCGCCCTGCCGACGATGTACTACTTCCTTCACGTTCTCAAACTGAGCTAGCGGTGACGCTCGTGCGCCGAAGCGTGGCGTTGCTTGGGGCGACGGGTTCCATTGGCGTACAAACCCTCGATGTACTTCGCCATGAGCGAGAACGCTTTGAGCTCGTGTCGATCGCGGGGGGAGAGCAGTTAAGTGAACTTGCGGCGATTGCCAAAGAGTTCGACGTCAAGTCCATCGCCGTCAAGAGTCAAGAGCACAAATCAGTCTTAGAAGACCTCGTGGGAGGTGAGGTAGCGATCGTCGTGGGCGACGAAGGGCTCGGCGAACTTTCCCAGGGCGCCGACGTCATCGTGAACGCAGTACTGGGCTTTGCTGGACTTCCCGTCACACTCGCGGCGCTCGGCGCCGGTAAACGTCTCGCGTTGGCGAATAAGGAATCGCTCGTCGCGGCGGCGCCACTGGTCGCGAACGTGCGCAACACCGCGGGCGCTGAGTTGCTGCCCGTTGACTCTGAGCACTGCGCGATTCATCAATGTCTCGCGAGCTCGCCGGCCGTAACGGGCTACCCCGACGTGAAACGACTGCTCCTCACGGCCTCGGGCGGCCCATTTCGCGGCCGCAACAAAGATGAACTGAAACGCGTGACCAAAGAAGAGGCGCTGCAACACCCGACGTGGTCAATGGGCGCCAAGATAACCATCGATTCTTCGACGCTCATGAATAAAGGACTCGAAGTACTCGAGGCCTCGGCGCTCTTTGGTATCGACGCGGCACGCGTCGAGGTCGTGGTTCATCCGCAATCGGTGGTGCACTCGATGGTTGAGTACGTGGACGGCTCGGTGCTCGCTCAACTGTCTCGCCCCGACATGCGTCTACCTATCGCGTACTGCCTCGGACAACCTGAGCGACTTGAACATAATTACGGGGAGATTGACTTCTCAACGACGTTCGAGTTGAGTTTTGAACCACCTGACTACGACGCTTTCCCGGCACTCGCTCTAGCCTTTGAGGCCGCTCGTCTCGGCGGTGCCGCGCCGGCGTGGCTGAGCGCGGCCAACGAAGTCGCCGTCGAGGCGTTTTTGGGCGATGAGATTATGTGGTGCGACATCGTAGCCATCGTGGCGACGACCATGGACCACTACGTGCCTGATGCGCTGGAATCCTTGTCATCACTGTATGAAAATGATGCCGCCGCACGAAAATGGGCTCGCGCTAGCCTCGAAAAGTAACCATGCAACAAAGTTCGTCTATTCGCCAATCTCCCGTTGCCCTGATCGTGGGCGTAGTCGTATTGATTGCCCTCCTCACCTGGGCCGGCGGCTGGGCACTCCCGTTCGTGATCTTTGCCGTTATCGCGATCGTCATGGGACATGAATTTGGTCACTTCATCACCGCTAAGCGTGCCGGACTTTTAGTGACGGATTTTTTTGTCGGTTTTGGTCCAATTGTCTGGTCGACAACGCGCGGAGAAACGCGTTACGGCGTTCGGGCGTTCATTCTTGGCGGTTACGTCAAAGTGCCCGGAATGTCCTGGACTGAAAAAATCGATCCCGCGCTCGAAAAGCGCACGTACCGTGCGTCGTCGTATCCAAAGAAGGTGCTCTTCGCCTCGGCCGGTTCCTTGATGCACGTGCTCATGGCCCTCATCTTGGCTTGGGCGTCGCTGGCGTTCATTGGACAACCGTCGCCAAGTCACGTTGACATCGCGCAGTTCTCCACGTGGGATGGTCACAAAGAGACCGTCGCCCAGCTGGCCGGTCTAAAAGTTGGCGACCAGATAGTGGCAGTCGACGGCACCAAAATCACGAGTGCGACGCAACTTGACACCGTGGTCCATAACAGCATTGGCACGTCCCTTACGTTGAGCGTTCTGCGAGGCGGTAAGAATCTCACGTTGCACGCAACACCGGTGAACGGACAGAACATCGACGTGAACGGCACACCACTCGTTCCAAGCTCCGCTGCGCCGTCGGGCTATATCGGCATTTCAATAGGTGAAGCGACTGTTCATTCGTCGCTCTTTGGTGCGGTTCCGGGTGCTTTTTCCTACGTCGGCACGGCTATCTCCTCGACGGCTTCCTCCCTTGTGCGCGTGTTCTCGCTGCACGAGTTTTTGAGCCTCTTTCATCAAGTCGCCTCTCCGGCCGCGGCGAATAACAAGACCAATCAACAGACGCGTCCGGAGTCAATCGTCGGCGTGGTGCGCATTGCAGTCCAGGGCGCTCAGAACGGTTGGTCAACGCTGATCGCGATTCTGGTCATCGTCAACATCTTCATTGGCGTGCTCAATATGTTGCCGATTTTGCCTCTCGACGGTGGTTACGTGGCCATCGCGACCTATGAACGACTGCGAAGTCGACGTGGCGCGCGCTACCACGCCGACATCAATCGCTTGGCACCGGTGATCTACGCCTTCATGAGCGTGTTGCTGGTGCTCTTTGCCTGCACGCTGTACCTCGATATTGCGCACCCCATCGCCAATCCGTTCAACTAGGCGCTTCAAAGTACTCACGAACACGGCAGACTAGAGGGGTGGACGTCACCGCTACTTCTTTAACGCCTCGTCGCGTGACCAAGCAGATTTCCGTGGGCTCGGTCAAGGTGGGTGGCGACGCGCCGATTTCGGTGCAGTCCATGACGACGACCAAAACAGCCGACGTCGAAGGCACTCTCCAACAGATCTACGCACTCGCGGCGAACGGTGCTGACATCGTGCGGTGCACCTGTAATGACCGAGGTGCGGCCGAAGGCCTTGCTCAGATTGTGCCGCGCTCGCCGGTGCCGATCGTCGCCGACATTCACTTTCACGTTGAGATGGCGCTCGCCGCGCTCGAAGCCGGCGTGCAGGGCCTCCGACTGAACCCTGGCAATCTTCGCAAACCCGAAGAGATCAAGCTCGTCGCGAGCGAAGCACGCGACCGCGGGGTACCGATTCGCATTGGCGTGAACGCCGGCTCATTGCACCCCGATATATACGAGCGATTTGGCGGTGCGACGCCCGAAGCGCTCGTTGAATCGGCGCGCCTCGAACTGGCCTACTTCGAAGAAGTTGGGTTCTCCGACGTCAAGATCTCGGTGAAGGCCTCCTCCGTCGCGACGATGATCGCGGCCTATCGACTCGCGTCGCTAACGTTCGACCACCCGCTGCACCTTGGCGTCACCGAGGCTGGTCCAATGCCCGGCGGACTCTTGAAGGGCACCGCCGGTATCGCTACGTTGCTCGCTGAAGGCATTGGCGACACGTTGAGGTACTCACTTACGGCCGACCCAGTTGAAGAAGCACGCGCTGGTCGCCAGTTGCTTGAGTCACTCGGGCTTCGTGAGCGCAAGGGTCTTGACCTTATTGCGTGTCCGAGCTGTGGCCGCGCTGAAGTTGACGTCATTAAGGTCGCTACCGAAGCACAGGCCGCGCTGAACGACTTGAACGTCCCGTTGCAAGTCGCGGTGATGGGATGTGTGGTGAATGGTCCCGGTGAGGCGCGCCACGCCGACCTCGGCATTGCCGCGGGCAAGAAGCGCGGACACCTTTTTATTCGAGGCGAGATTATCCGCGTGGTCCGTGAGGACGAAATGGTTGACGCTCTCGTGGATGAGGCGAAGAAGATCATTGCCGAAGGAATTGAAGCGAGGCTCTTGGCCCGCGACGTCAACGCCG